>JAUVWM010000006.1 GCA_030604105.1 Dehalococcoidaceae bacterium | reverse complement strand
GACGGCCACCTGGGAGTTGGGGGGCAACATAGAGTTGAACCTCAGCGCCGGAGAGGCCCTTCCAACTGACGGCACGCAGGGGCCGGCTGGACCCGCTGGACCCGCTGGACCGGCTGGACCCGCCGGAGTTGCTGGCTCGCCAGGGGCTCAAGGAGATACAGGAGCTCAAGGGCCTCAAGGGCCTGAAGGGGAGGAAGGTGAGGAAGGGGGGTCAGGTCTAGCCGTTGGGGCTCTGATTGTGGCCTTAGTCGCCATAGTCCTCTCCGCCTACGTGCTGGTGAGAAAAAGGGTCTAAAGCTTAGCCCGGAAACCGCCCCTGGGTTTTCTTTCCCGGGGGCGGTTTTTCTTTATCTCGGCAGCCTGGGCCTCCCGCCGCAAGCCCGATTTTTCCCCCTACAGTAATAACCCCCTTGCCAACAGTGGCAATCAAATACTATAATCTGGAGCTAGGGGGAGACCTTGCCCACCAAGAGGCCGAGACATAGGGTGAAGAACGAGATCCTTTCGCTGCTGATCGCAGCCTTTGTGGCCCTTTCCCTGGTGGCAATAAAGGCCGCACCAGCAGTTGCAGTGGCCGGCGAAGTTAGGATTGCCAAGGACTGGTACACCATCCAGCCTGTGGAACAGGCGATCCTGGCTGCGCCAGTCGGTGGTTGGACCGCCTCGCTCACGGTGACAAAGACCATCCATGACCTAAACGGGGATGGCCTACTGACCCCGGCCGATGTCAGGGTAACAGTCAATGGCTCGGATGTCGCTGTCTCTGCCGCCAGCGGTGCCACCATCACCCTGGCTGCACCACCACCAGCCGGAGCTTGGGTAGTCGCCTATTACACTGCCGAGCCATTAAGAGCCGGCGCCCGGGTTAGAGTAAGCGTAGATGATGCCGACCTCAATGTCCATAGCGACTCCAATACCCCCATAACCAACGAACTGACCACGATCTCCGGAACCACCGTCACCGCCAGCCACGTTATAGGGGATCGCAACCACGATGGGAACCTGGACGAAGACGACGTCGGTGTCTACAGCCCCACCGAGAGCGCTTTCCTCAGCGTCACCGCCGCAAGCGGCAAAACCGTCACCGTGGAGGCCGGCTATGATAGTTACGACGTACTGCTGGATTACAGCTATGGGGTGACGCCGCCGATAAAAGATCTCAATTCTTTGAGGGTTATACAAAGGCCCATCGTCGACAGAGACGGCGATGGCGAGGCGGCCGCCGCCGATGTCACGGTGAACTGCGCTGAGCACGGCCTCATCAGCGACGAGGTGATTGGCGTGACCAGCGCCGATGGCATAATCTGGCTTGATGGGAAGACAGACCACAGTGCCGATAGCGTGCGGGCGAGCTACATGTACGCCACTGCCAACGCCACCGGGGTCAACCTGAAAAGCACCAGCCAGCCGGCAGGGATTCCCCTCAGCCTCAAGGAGACCGGGGCCAACACCGGGGTGTTTGACAACACCGTTGCCGGCGCCACGGGTTACGTCACCCTGGTCTCAGCGGTGGTGGATGCCGCTACCCAGCTGAGGGCGGCAGCCGGCGATACCATCACCGCCACCTATGCCGATGCTCGCCCAGCAGCTAATGCCATCGATACGGCTACAGCAGAGACCAGCAAACCCGTCATCGCCGACGCCAGTCCCAGCCACAACACCTTCACCAAGGGCACCAGGCCAGCCCTGGCTATAGATATCATGGATACCGGTTCCGGCGTTGCCCTGGATCGATGGCGCCTCTACATCTACTCCACTGCCATTGCCAGCCCACCGGCAGCCGATCTCATCGAGGCTGGCATCCTGGTGGCCGGCGAGCACAAGACAGCCATAGCCAATGGCTGGCATCTTGAGTGGACGATATCAAAGCCTGGCAGGGAGGCCTTGGATGAAGGTATCTATCATTGGTTCGTAACCGCTGAGGACATTGCCGGCAATATCGCCACCTCGGATGCCCTTGCCGGTGGGGCAGCCAATGGCTACCTGCTGGGCATAGACAACACCCCACCCCTGCTTTCAGCGGCCACTACCGGCGTCTGGTGGGATGCCGGCACCAACGCCCTGGGCACACCCAGAAGCTATACCACCATCCAGTTAGCCTTCGATGAGGAGTTAGATCCGGCAACTGTCTCTCGGGCTGACTTTGAGGTCGATGCTATACCTCCCCTGGCTGAGAGAATGTATGCCCCGGTCTACTCCATACCCGGAGCCCCCTCCACCCTTATAGACGGCTCGGGTTACAGGTATGTCTATCTTACCGTTCCCACCCTGGCAACTGATGCCCAACCCAAGGTTGAACTGGTGGGCACGGTGCGCGACCTGGCGGGTAACACCGCCAGCGCTGGCCTAATCCCGGCGGCCGCCGATGGGCTGGCACCACTGCTTGAGGTGAGCGCCACGCCGTATCTCGGCGGCCCAGGCCAAGCCATCACCATCACCGCCACCTCCAGCGAGAGACTCGCGGCATCACCTACAGCCAAAGTTAGCCATACCCAGGACGGCGAGGAATGGATCGATGCCAGCCTCCAGCCAACCATGCTCCTCTCAGGCACCAACCAGTGGACAGGCACCTACCCGGTGGCCAACACCGCAAAGCACAAGGTGGTGATAACCGGCCTGGACGTGGCGGGGAATGACAGCTCCGCAGCAGCCTATTTCGAGGGCGATACCCTGTGCGGCCCTGTCGTCCTTAGAATCGGCAACGACATCCTGGCCTGGACCATCACTACAAACGTGTATGTCGACAACCCCACAATAGACATCGACTTCGCCCTTGAAGGCGCTGAGTATCCCGATGACAGCCATGGCACAGTCGCCCTGAGCCAGGTTACCCTGGACAATATCGACGTTACCGCCTTGGTCTCCACCACCGATAACGTCACCTTCACATTGGCCACCAGCGGCCTGGCCGTAGGTAGTCACAGCATATCCGTCGTAGCCAGGGACGAGGCCGGCAACACCAGCTCCAATGCAAGGCTGTTTTCCATCACGCCAATGCCATCGGTCAGCATCGAGCTGATGCCGGGGTTGAACCTGATCTCGGTGCCAAAGGACCCCATTGACTCCTCCATCGCCACCATCTTCGCCGATTTCACCAGCATCGACAGGGTATTCACCTACGAGGCGGGGGCCTGGCTCACCGCCTACTACGATCCCGCCACCAAAGCCTGGTCCGACGAGCTGACCAGCATCGTAGCCGGCAAAGGCTACTGGGTGCACACCGGCCAAGCCATTACCCTGGTCATCAACCTGAAGCTCCCTGAAGCCGGAGATGAGCCGCCGGCCTATGATATAGTCACCGGCTGGAACCTGATCGGCTTCAGCCCCCCTGGGGGAGCTACCTCGGCAGACATATACCACTACCTGAGCAACCTGAGGGACGAAACAGGTGCCCCCATCTGGATAGGGTTGCACCGCTACAGACCGGATGTGGGCTACGAGACGGCAACGCCAGATACAGGGTTCGATGGCCTGCCTATGGCGGTGAGCACGGAGGAGCGCCTTGTCCAAGGCCAAGGCTACTGGATCGAGGCCAGCGCGCCCGGCGCGCTTTCACCATAAGGGCCAGAGAAAACGCCCGGCTAGCGGGGGTAATCGAGCACTATGACCTGGGTAACTGAGGGCAGGCCTGACTTGCTCACCGAAAGCTTGGGCTGGGCAGCGGTCTCCTTAACCCCCATCTCCTTGAGGAAGCCATCGACGCTCTCCAGCTCACAGGTCAGGGCCGCAGTCTTGAAATGCATAGGGATGACGATCCTGGGATCGAGCAAGCGCACCGTCTCTGCCGCGGCTACGGCATTGAGCGTGGACACCCCACCCACCGGCACCAGCAGCACCTCCACACCGCTCATCTCCTCCACCTGCCCCTGGGAGGGCACATGCCCCACATCGCCCAGATGACACACCATCACCTCATCCACTTCCATAAGGTAGACGGTGTTCTTGCCCCGCTTGCTGCCTCGCTCATTATCATGAAAAGTGGGAATGCCGCTGATGAGGACGCTGGCGATCTCATACTCCCCAGGCCCGGCGACCACCTTGGGCATATCGCCAATGCCCTCGACATAGCTATGGCGGGGATGATGGTGGCTCAGGGTAACGATGTCAGCCACGGGCTTGCCCAGGGAGTAGCCCACATCGTTGGGGTAAGGGTCGGTGACCACGGTCACCCCCTTCCCTTTTATCCTGAAACAGGAATGACCAAGCCAGCTGATCTCCACAGGCCATCCTCATTCACGGAATTCGGGCCAAGTATAGCAAAGGGCAGCATAGGGGTCAACCTCTTGACAAAGCCCAGCCCCGAATGCTAAATTAGATTTAGCACTCTCGTGTTGGGAGTGCTAATCACACAACCGCAAGGTGCAAGAGATGTTATCACCAAGGCAAGAGGTCATACTCAAGATCATAGTTGGCGAGTATATAGGCACAGCAACGCCGGTAGCATCGGAAAGCATTGCCCATAACTACAGACTGTGCTCAAGCCCGGCAACCATCCGCAACGAGATGGCCCGCCTTGAAGAGGAGGGCTATATTGCCCGGCCCCATACCTCAGCGGGCGGCGTGCCCTCGGACAAGGGTTACCGCTACTACGTGGAAACCCTGGTCGAGGCCGGGGAGCTTCCCCCAGCCGAGCAGCTCATGATCCATCACCTATTCCACCAGGTGGAGAGAGCGCTGGAGGAATGGGCACACCTGGCGGCCATGCTGCTGTCTCGCCTGGTCGGCAATGCCGCGCTGATCACCCCACCCAAAGCAACGGACTCCCGCTTCAGGCACCTGGAGCTGGTAGCCCTTCAGGAGTTCCTGGCCCTGCTTGTCCTCGTCCTGCGCGAGGCAAGGATCAAGCAGCAGCTTTTGCCCTTCGAGGAAGCCGTCTCCCAAGAGGAGTTAAGCACCATCGCCAATAGGCTGAACCAAGCCTATCACGGGCTCACCGCCTCCCAGATCTGGGCCAAAGGCGTTGAGCTTCACTCCCTCGAGGAACCGGTGACCAAAGCGGTGCTGGCCGTAATGCAAGCCGAGGATGATCAGGAATACGAGCAGCCCTACCTTGACGGGCTGCGCCATATGCTGAGCCAGCCCGAATTCGTGAGGAGTGACAAGGTGCTGGATATGCTGGAGATCTTTGAGGACAAGAGCCTGCTGAGGACCGTCCTGCCCCGACTGCCCGCCAGCGAAGCTGTTCAGGTGATCATCGGCGGCGAGAACAAAGAGGAGGCCATGCGCCAATGCAGCGTGGTCATCAGCGGCTACGGCGTTCCCGGTAAGGTGAGCGGCGCTATCGGGGTAGTGGGCCCCACCCGGATGCACTACGCACGCACCATCTCCACAGTGCGCTACATGTCCTCAATAATGAGCAGCCTGACAAGGGAGCTATACAGTATAGAGGGTGGAGATGAAGAATATGGCAACTGATTGGCCAAGGAGGTGTCCTTGTGATAGGCGACGAGAGGGGGCTGACTTCAGAGGAGGCCCCTTCAGCGGCCGAAGGCCAAGGTGATATTGAGGCGGAGCAGGTAGCCCCCGAGCCGGATGACGTGGCATCGCTGCGCAAGGCACTGGCTGAGGAAAAGGCCAGGGCTGAAAGCCACCTGGCCAACTGGCAAAGAGCCCAGGCGGACTTCATCAACCTCAGAAGGCGCCACGAGCAGGAGAGAGACGAGGTGACCAGGTTTGCCAATGCCACGCTCCTTCTCAGCCTGCTGCCCGTGGTGGATGACCTGGAACGCGCCCTGGCCTCGGTATCGCCGAAATTGGCCGGGATGACCTGGGTTGACGGCATCAGGCTCATCTATCGCAAGCTGCAGGCGACCCTGGAGACGCAGGGGCTCTCCGAGATCAAGGCGGTGGGTGAGCCCTTCGACCCCCATATCCACGAGGCCACAATGTATGGCGAGGGGGAAGAGGGGATAGTCGTCGAAGAGCTCCAGAAGGGCTACAAACTGCACGACAGGGTGATTCGACCTACAATGGTGGTGGTAGGCAAAGGCAGGGAGGGCACCGAGCAAGCCAACAAGGATAGCGCTGAGCCATGCCAAGATAAGGGAGAATGAGATATGGGAAAGGTAATCGGGATCGACCTGGGAACAACCCTCAGCGAGGCTGCAGTGATGGAGGCGGGGCAGCCAGTTATTATCCCCAGCGCCGAGGGCGGCCGGCTCACTCCCTCCGTGGTAGCTATCAGCAAGAGCGGCGAGCGGCTGGTGGGTCAGGTGGCCAAGCGGCAGGCTGTCACCAACCCGGATAACACCATCTACAGCATTAAGCGCTTTATGGGCCGAAAATGGGGGGAGCCACTGGGGCGAGAGCTGAGCATAGAGGAGGACGCCACCCATGTGACCTATAAGGTAACCCGCGCCGCCGACGGCGATGCCCGGGTGGTGATGGGGGACAAGGAATACTCCCCGCCCGAGGTCTCGGCCATGATCCTGCAGAAGATGAAGCAGGATGCCGAAGCCTACCTGGGGGAGAAGGTAACCGAGGCCGTTATCACCGTGCCCGCCTACTTCAATGACAGCCAGCGCCAGGCCACCAAAGATGCGGGCAAGATAGCCGGGCTGGAGGTGCTGCGCATCATCAACGAGCCCACAGCCGCCTCGCTGGCCTACGGGTTGGAGAAGAAGAAGGAGGAGACCATCGCCGTTTACGATCTCGGTGGCGGCACCTTCGACATCTCCATCCTGGAACTGGGCGAGGGCACCTTTCAGGTCAAGTCCACCAGTGGGGATACCCACCTTGGCGGGGACGATTTCGACCAGATGGTCATCAACTGGCTGTGCGACGAGTTCAAGCGGGACCAGGGCATTGACCTCAGGCAGGATAAGATGGCCCGGCAGCGGCTCAAGGAGGCCGCTGAGAAGGCCAAGTGCGAGCTATCCACCACGATCCAGACGGAGATAAACCTGCCCTTCATCACCGCCGATGCCAGCGGCCCCAAGCACCTGAACATCACCCTCAGCCGAGCCAAGCTGGAGCAGCTCGTCGCCGACCTGGTGGAAAAAACAATTGAGCCCTGCCGACAGGCGCTTTCCGATGCCGGGCTCACCCCGGCGCAGATCGATGAGGTCATTCTCGTCGGCGGCCAAACCAGGATGCCCCTGGTCCGAGAGAAGGTCAAAGGGTTCTTCGGCAAGGAGGCCAGCAAAGGGGTCGATCCCGATGAGGTGGTGGCTATCGGAGCCGCCATCCAGGCCGGGGTGCTCAAGGGCGAGGTCAGCGATGTTCTCCTGCTCGATGTCACCCCCCTCACCCTGGGCATCGAGACCCTGGGCACGGTGGCAACCCCGCTCATTCCACGCAACACCACCATCCCCACCAGCAAGAGCCAGGTCTTCAGCACCGCCGGCGACAATCAGCCCAGCGTCGAGATACATGTATTGCAGGGGGAACGGCCCATGGCCGCCGACAACAGGACCCTGGGCCGGTTCATGCTCGATGGCATCCTGCCCGCCCCCAGGGGCCTACCCCAGATCGAGGTCTCCTTCGATATCGATGCCAATGGCATCCTAAGCGTTAGAGCCCACGATAAAGGCACGGGCAAGGAGCAAAAGATCGTCATCACCGCCTCAAGCGGGCTGAGCAAAGAAGAGGTGGCACGGATGCAGCGCGACGCGGAGACGTACTCTGCCGAGGATGCCAAGCGGCGAGAGGAGGTTGAGCTGCGTAATGCCGCCGATAACATGGCCTACACTGCGGAGAAGACGCTTCGGGAGCAAGGGAAAAGGTAGGCGCCGATCTGAGAGGCCAGGTAGAGGCCAAGATAGCCGCCGTGCGCTCGGCGCTACAGGGCAGCGATGTCGCCCAAATCCAGCGCAGCACCCAGGAGCTATCCGAGGCCTTACAGCAGGTGGGGGCCGCCGTCTATCAACAAGCGGAGCCACCACCAGAGGCCGAGGAACCACCACCGGACAAGCCACCTGAGGAGGGCACCGTGGAAGGTGAGTTCCGCGAGGTATAAGGGACCGGCATCTACCGGGAAAAAACGTAGCCTTCTCCTTCATCAGATGAAGCAGGAGGCTACGCTGCAGTATAAGCCCTGTTGTAACCGGAGGTTCAGTGGACTATAATGAAGGGTTACAGCAAAAGACCTTCTCAAGAAGAGGGGTGAAAGTGCTCCATGGGCGCTAAGCGCGACTATTATGAGGTCCTGGGCATATCGAGATCGGCCACCGACGAGGCGGTAAAGAGGGCCTTCAGAAAGCTGGCCTTCAAATACCATCCCGACCGCAACCGGGAGAGCGGGGCGGAGGAGAGGTTCAAGGAGATCAACGAGGCCTACGAGGTCCTCTCCGACCCGGAGAAGCGGGGCAGCTATGATCGCTTCGGGCATGCCGGCTCTCAGGGCTGGGGGCAGCCAGGCTTTGAGGGCTTCGGCGGCCTGGGCGATATCTTTGAAGCCTTCTTCGGCGGCGCCACCGCCTCCAGGCGGCAAGGCCCGCAGCCGGGGGCCGATCTAGGCTGTAAGATCACCATAAGCCTGGAGGAGGCTGCTTTCGGCTGTGAGAAGGAAGTGGAGATCGGACGCACCGAGAACTGCTCCCTGTGCCATGGCGTCGGGAATCAGCCGGGCCGCCAGCCAGCCACATGCCCCAACTGTAACGGGGCCGGGCAGGTGCGGCGAGTGCAACGAAGCATCTTCGGCCAGTTTGCCCACATCGTCACCTGCGAGCGCTGCCAGGGCCAGGGGAGGATCATAACCGATCCCTGTCATCAGTGCCGAGGCACAGGCAAGGAGCGCCACACCCGCAAGATCGCAGTCAAGATACCCCCCGGGATCGACAACGGCTCCCAGATACGCCTCAGCGGCGAGGGCGATGCCGGGAAATGGGGTGGTCCCCCGGGAAACCTCTATGTCGCCGTCTCGCTGCGTAAACATAAGCTGTTCGTGCGCCAGGATGACGACATCCTCTATGAGCTACCCATCAACTTCGCCCAGGCAGCCCTGGGCGACGAGGTGAAGGTGCCTACCCTGGATGGCAAGGTCATGCTCAAGATCCAGCCCGGCACCCAGAGCGGCATGGTCTTCAAGCTCAAAGGCAAGGGCATTCCCCATCTTTGGGGGGGAGGATATGGGAATGAGCTGGTCAGGGTCACCGTAGTCACCCCACAGCTCCTGGATGAAAACCAACGCCAGCTATTCCAGGAACTAGCCAAGGGCCTGGATAAGGCAGTCATGCCCCAAGAGGAAAAGGGGTTCTTCGACAGGATCAAGGACGCCCTCAGCGGCACCGCCTGAGGCTGTGGCCGCAACCTGCCCAGAAAGCAACCCGGCGGCGGAACAAGGAATGCATCGCTTCTTCATACCCCCAGAGTGGATCGACCAGGGCGAGGTGACATTATCAGGCAGGCTGGCTCACCAGCTGCGCGATGTGCTGCGGCTGAGAAGGGGCGAAGTTGTCCTCGTCCTCGACAACAGCGGCTGGGAGTACGAGGTGGAACTGATGGCGATGGGGAGGGAAGGCATCCGGGGCGTAGTGCGAAGCAAGGGCCCGGCCCGGGGCGAGCCTGGGACCAGGATCACCCTGTACCAGGCCCTGCTGAAGGGAAGCAAGTTCGAATTTGTCCTCCAGAAGGGCACTGAACTGGGAATAGTCGCCTTCGTCCCCATTATCTGTGAACGCTGCCTGGCCGACCAGACCAGCGTGAGCGAGGCCAAACTGGCCCGCTGGCGAAGGATCATAGCCGAGGCGGCGGAGCAATCGGGGCGGGGCAAGCTGCCCCTGCTACATCCACCGCTGTCCTTCGGGGAGGCCTGCCATTCAGCCAGCGGCCTCTGTCTACTACCCTGGGAGGAGGAGAGGGGGCTAAGCCTGCGGGCGGCGCTGGAGGCTCAACTGGGATCAAGCAGGAACCGGGTCAATCCCCATGGAGACCGCCCCCCAGTCAACCTCTTTGTCGGCCCCGAGGGTGGGTTCCCCCCTTCAGAGGTGGAGCTTGCCCGAAGCTGTGGTATATTGCCCGTCACCCTGGGCCACCGCCTGCTTCGCGCCGAAACGGCGGCTTTGGCCGCCGCCGCCGCCATTCTCTACCACGGCGGCGATTTGGGGGGATAGGCCACCTGGCGCTAGGGCCTTATGTCCCACCCCTCAAGATGCACCATCAGCTCAGCCACTGCCTGGCGCGGGTCAAGGCCCTCATAGAGAACCCGGTAGATCTGCTCGGTTATGGGCATTTTCACCCCCAAGCTCCGGGCCATCTTTCGGGCAGCAGCGGTGGTGAGGACCCCCTCGGCCACGCTTCGCATTGAGGCCGTTATCTCCGACAATGGCGTCCCCTTAGCCAGCTCCACGCCAACATAATGATTGCGGCTCAAGTGGCTGGCGCAAGTGACCACCAGGTCACCCATACCTGCCAGCCCAAAGAAGGTATCGTGGGTTGCCCCGCAAGCCACACCAAGGGCGGCGATCTCGGCAAGGCCTCTGGCCATGAAGGCAGCCTTGGCGTTATCTCCGTAACCCAGTCCATCAGCCATCCCCGCACCCAAGGCGATAATGTTTTTCAGGCCCCCACCCAGCTCCACGCCCGGCACATCGGTGGTGGTCAAGAGGGAAAAATTGGGCGCCGAGAGCAACCTTCGAGCTCTTTCGGCCACAGCCGGGTCCTTGGCTGCCACCACCGTCACTGCGGGCAACCCCTGGACCACCTCCTTGGCCAGATTGGGGCCCGAGAGCACACATATATTGGCATGGAGGCCGGGCGCTATCTCATCGGCTATCACCTGAGACATGCGCTGGCAAGTGTCAACCTCCAGGCCCTTGGCAGCGCTCAGAATGAGCATCGACGGCTCAAGACAGTCCGCCACCAGTCTCACATTCTTCCTCATGGTCTGGGCTGGCACTGCCAGGATGACCAGGGATGCCCCCCGTAGCGCTCCCCCCACCGAGTTGGTAGCCGACAGGCGCTGGGGAAAGGTGACTGTGGGCAGGAAGACCGTGTTCTGCCTGGCCCGGTTGAGCTCCCTCGCCTCCTCCCCGGTCCTGGCCCACAGCTTCACCTGCGTCCCCTTGCCAGCCAGTATCACCCCCAGGGTTGTTCCCCAGGTGGTGGTGCCGATAATAGCTGCCTTGGCCATGGCATAACCCTCTCTATAGACTACTCCCGTCCCCCACCCAGCCTGCGTTCAGTGCCCGAGCGCAGCCTGGCAATATTGTCCCGGTGCTGGAATATGATCAGACAAGAGGCGATGAGAGCGTATATCAGAAATTCCACCGGCTGCCGATCCAAGGCCACCAAGGATGCCATTATGATCCCGCCGCTCAGCGCCCCGGCCATGGAGCCCAAGGAAACGTAGCGGGACCAGGCGATGATAACGACACCGATCCCCAGGCAGCCCGCGGCCACCAGAGGAGCCAGGGCAGATAAGCCGCCGAGGGCGGTGGTAACGCCCCGGCCACCCCAGAACCTGACGTATACCGGCCAATTATGGCCCACGATGGCAGTTATGGCTGCAGCCACCGCAGCCGCATGGGTATCGAGGATAGCTCTGGAGAGAAGGACGGCCGCCGCACCTTTGGCCAGGTCGGCGGCGAAGACAAGCACCCCCACCCTGGCCCCCAGGGTGCGCAACACATTGGTAGCCCCCATCTTGCCACTGCCATACTCCCTGACATCCACGCCCCGAGTCAGCTTGCCAACCACCAGGCCAAAGGGGATGGCACCGATGAGGTAGCCCAAGAAAATGACAGCCACAAGTCGGGGGTCCACTAGGCTTCGCCTCTGCCTTTAAAATGCAGGCGCAGGGGTGTGCCCGTAAAGCCGAAGGCCTGGCGCAGGCTATTTACCAAGTAGCGCTTGTAGGAAAAGTGCACCAGTTTGGCATCGTTGACAAAGACGACAAAGGTCGGCGGGTTGACACCCGCCTGGGTGGCATAAAGGATATTCAGCCGTCTGCCACCTACCGGGGGAGGGCTATGAGCGGCCACCACCTCCGTGATCAGGCTATTCAGCGCCGCTGTGGGAAGGCGCCTCTGTCTCTGCCGCCAGATCTCTCTAGCTGTCGGCAGAACCTTATTCACGCCGCTTCCCAGCTTGGCCGAGACAAACAGGATCGGCGTGTGAGGCATGAACTTAAGCCGGCGCCGGATCTGCGCGATATACTCGGCGGTGTCCTTGATCTCCACCAGGTCCCACTTATTGACCACCAGCACCATCCCCTTAAAGGACTGCTGGACATAGCCGGCGATGTGCATATCCTGAGCCGTGATGACCTCAGTGGCCTCGGTGATGAGCAAGACGACATCGGAGCGCGCTATGGCGCGCAGGGACCTGAGTACGCTATAGCGCTCCACACCCCCCTCAACCCGGCCCCGCCGCCTTATACCAGCGGTGTCGATGAGGAGCATGGGCTCAGCCTCATACTCGAGGCTGGTATCTATGGCATCACGGGTGGTGCCCGGAATATCGCTGACGATAGCCCGCTCCTGCCCCAGGATAGCATTGAGCAGCAGCGATTTGCCCACGTTAGGTCGGCCGACAATGGCGATCTTCATCGCCTCCGGCTCGACGGCGGCAGGGGAAGGCGGGGGCAGCTGACGGATGACTTTGTCCATCATCTCATCGATGCCGGTACCATGATAGGCGCTTATGGGCAGAGGGTCGCCAATGCCAAGCTCGTAGAACTCAAACGCCTGGCTCTGATGCCTTGGGCTATCCGCCTTGTTGGCCACCAGCACTATGGGCTTGGCTGAGCGGCGCAGCATATCGGCCACCTCCAAGTCGAGAGGCGTCACCCCATCCCTGACATCGGCCACCAAAAGGATAACGTCCGCTTCCTCAATGGCAATCTCCACCTGGTCTTTGATCTTTTGCCTCATATCGGAGGTGGGCCTGGGCTCAAGCCCGCCGGTATCGACCAAGGTGACCTCAGCCCCCCACCACGAGGTATCAGTGCAGATCCGGTCGCGGGTTGTCCCCGGCAGGTCCTCAACTATAGCGATGCGCTCGCCAGCCAGGCGATTGAACAGGGTGGACTTGCCCACATTCGGCCTGCCGACTATGGCGACGATGGGTCTGCTCATGGCGATGGGCCAACCTTCCCCATCAGCTCCACCAGCAGCGCCTTCTGAAGGTGGAGCCTGTTCTCCGCCTGGTCGAAGACCACGGATTGCCCTTCATCGAGAAGCCCGGGGGCGATCTCCTCACCGTGGTGAGCGGGCAAGGGGTGCATCAACAGGGCGTCCTTGGCCGCCATAGCCAGGAGGTCGCGGGTGAGCTGATAATCGGCGAAGGCGAGGCGGCGTGCCTCAGCCTCAGCCTCCTGCCCCATGCTGGCCCAGACATCGGTGTAGACCACGTCAGCCCCGTGGACCGCTCGGCGCGGCTCAGCGGTAAGGAGGAGTTGGGCGCCGCTTTGCCGGGCAAAGCGGCGCCCAAGAGCCAGAAGCTCACCTCCGACCTCATACCCTTGAGGAGAAGCGATCCTGAAATCGGTGCCCATGATCGAAGCCGCCAGCAGGAGACTACGAGCCACATTATTGCCATCGCCGACAAAGGCCAGGGTCAGGCCCTCCAGCCTGCCCTTCCTCTCATAAATGGTCAGGAAATCAGAGAGTGCCTGGCAGGGGTGCTCCCTATCGGTGAGGCCGTTGATCACAGGCACGGTGGCGTGGCGAGCCAGGGACTCCATGACATCATGGGAGAAGGTACGAGCCACAATGCCATCCACATAGCGGCTGAGCACCCGAGCCACGTCCGATACCGGCTCCCGCTGGCCCAACCCCACCTCGCCGGGGGAAAGATAGATAGCATGCCCTCCCAGCTGCCGCATGGCCACATCGAAGCTGACCCGGGTGCGCAGGGAAGGCTTCTCGAAGATAAGGGCCAGCACCTTAGCCTCCAGAAGCCGGTTCGGCCCCTCCCGCTTCATATCACGGGCCCTGGCGATAAGGCGCCAGATATCCTCAGCGGTGAGATCGGACACGGAAAGCAGATCCTTACCCGGCAACGCCTCTCCCCCCTATTATGTGGCTACAGTATATCATATGGCCATATCCACGCAAAGCTAGCCTCCTGCCCGGGATGTGCGCCCTCCCCCCTTCTGATATAATGTAAATCGCAAAATCTGCGGTGAAGCTCCATGCCCAAGGAAAAGCGGTTACTCTTGCTCTTCGACGGGAATGCGCTGGTCCATCGCGCCTTTCACGCCCTGCCCCCGCTCACGGTGCCCAAAACGGGGGAGATGGTAGGTGCGGTATATGGCTTTGCCAGCATGCTGCTCAAGGTGCTGAGCGATATCAAACCCACCCACTATGCCATCGCCTTCGACCGGCCCACCCCCACCTTCAGGCATCACAGGTTCGAGGAATACAAGGCGCAGCGCCCGCCAACGCCGGATGAGCTCACCGGCCAGTACCGGCGGCTGCGGGAACTCATCGAGGCCTTCCGCATCCCCGTCTTCGAGATGGAGGGCTATGAGGCAGACGACATATTGGGCAGCCTGAGCCGGCAGGCCAGCGTTCAGGGCATCGATACCATCATCGTCACCGGAGACGCCGATGCCATGCAGCTTGTCTCCCCCAAGGTGCAAGTGCTGATGCCGAGACGGGCCTTCGGCGATACCATGCTCTACGACGAGGCCGCAGTGGGCCAAAAGTACGGCGTCGAGCCAAGGCAAATCGCCGACCTCAAGGCGCTCGAAGGCGACTCTTCCGATAATATCCCCGGCGTCCCCGGCATCGGCCCCAAGACGGCGGTCAAGCTCATCGGGCAGTTCGGCAGCCTAGAGGAGGTCTATGCCCATGTCGATGAGGAGACCCCGGCCAAACTGGGACAGACCCTGCAGGCGAACCAAGAGCTGGCCGTGCTGAGCAAGGAGCTGGCCACCATCGTTACCGAGGTGCCCGTCGAGCTGGAGCTGGACGCCTGCCAGGTCAGCGCCTATGACCGAAGCCGGGTGGTGGAGCTCTTCCGCACACTTGAGTTCGCCAGCCTCATATCCAAGCTGCCCGAGACAGAGAGGACACCAGACAAGACCGAGGTCCGAGCCACACCCCAGGGCGATTACCGCATCATAGATACCATCCCCGCCCTCGACGAGCTGACAGCCAGGCTGGCCGGAGCCCGGTCTTTCGTCATCGATGTGGAGACCACGGCAAAGGAGGCCATGCACGCCCAACTGGTAGGCATAGCCCTGTCGGCCGCGCCCGGCGAGGCTTACTACGTGCCGGTAGGGCATATAGGGTGGCAGGGGCTAAGGCAGCTGCCCCTGCCTCAGGCCATCGACAGGCTCAAGCCCCTGATCGAGGACCCCCGGATCGCCAAGACAGCTCACAACGGCAACTACGATATGAGCGTCCTTGCCCAGCACGGGGTGAAGCTACAGAATTTGAGCTTCGATACCATGATCGCCGCCCATCTTCTGGGTGAGAAGTCCCTGGGGCTCAAGGCCCTGGCCTTCAGCAAGCTCGGCATCGAGATGACGCCGCTCAGCGCCCTCATCGGCTCCGGTGCCAAGAAGACCACTATGGCCGCGGTGGACATAGCTGAGGTAGCGCAGTATGCCTGTGCCGACGCCGACCTGACCCTGAGACTGAGGGAGCTTCTGGAGGCGGAGCTGCACGAGCAGGGGCTATGGAAGCTCTTCGCCGAGGTGGAAATGCCCCTGGTCCCGGTGCTGGTCCTGATGCAGCAGCACGGGGTAGCCATCGATACCGACCTCCTGAGGCGCATGTCCCAAAGCCTGGGGCAGCAGATGCTTCAACTGGAACTCGACATCTATAACAGCGTGGGGCACAAGTTCAATATCAACTCCACCCAGCAACTGGGGGCTGTCCTGTTCGACGAACTGGGGCTGCCTCGGGCGCGCAAGACCAAGAGCGGCTACTCCACCGAGGCCTCCGTCCTCGAAGCTCTGAGGGGAAGTCACCCCGTGGTGGAGCAGGTACTGGAATACCGCCAGCTTATGAAGCTGAAGTCCACCTACATCGATGCCCTCCCCGGCCTCATCAACCCGAAAACGGGACGGGTACACACCAGCTTCAGACAGACGGGAACCGCCACCGGCCGGCTTTCCTCCAGCGACCCCAACCTGCAGAACATCCCCATCCGAAGCGAGCTGGGCCGACAGGTAAGGCACGCCTTCATAGCGCCTCCCCCGACGGTGCTGCTGGCTGCGGATTACTCCCAGATCGACCTCCGCGTCCTGGCTCACCTTTCACAGGACCCGTATCTCCTGGCCTCTTTCCGCCGGGATGAGGACATTCACGCTGCCACCGCCTCCCAGGTCTTCGGCGTGAGCGGCGCCGAGGTGACCGGGGAGATGCGGCGCGTGGCCAAGACAGTGAACTTCGGCGTCATCTACGGCATGAGCGAATACGGCCTGGAGCAGGCCACCGAGCTCTCCCGGGAAGAGGCCAGCCGGTTTATCGATGCCTACTTCGATAAGTACAGCGGCGTCAAGGCTTACCTCGACTCCACCAAGGAGCAAGCCCGGCAGCAGGGCTTCGTCCAAACCATGCTGGGGAGAAGAAGGTACATCCCGGAGATCAACTCCCGCAACCGGCAGGTCAGGGAGGCAGCGGAGCGGATGGCCATAAACATGCCGGTGCAGGGCACCTCCGCCGATATCATCAAGATAGCTATGATCGAGCTCCACGGGGAGATGGCCGAGCGGGGACTCAAGGCCAAGATGACCCTCCAGGTGCATGATGAGCTTGTCTTCGAGGTGCCCGAGGAGGAGGTGGAGGAGGTGAGGGAGCTGGTAGCCCGGAGGATGACCAAAGCCCTGGAGCTGAGCCTCCCCCTGAAGGTGGACATCAAGGTGGGCAGAAACTGGGGGGAGATGGAGCCAGATGCCTGAGCTGCCGGAGGTGGAGACGATAAAGAACGACCTGCTCGGCAAAATAGTGGGCCGTTCTTTCCTTGGCGTCACCCTCACCTGGCCCAAGGCGGTGCGCCAGCCCTCACCCGAGGAGTTCAAGCAGCGACTCAAGGGGCAGACCGTAGACGGGCTCATGCGGCGGGGCAAATACCTCGTCTTTCACCTGGGGAGCGGCGAGGCGCTGATCCTGCACCTCAAGATGAGCGGCTCGCTGCTCTGGAAACCCGCCCCCGAGGAGCCCGCCCCCGATACCCGAAGTATTTTCCACCTGGATGACGGCACCGAGCTGCATTTTCGCGACCGGCGCAAGCTGGGGGCGATGTGGCTGGTCGAGGACAAGAACGAGGTCATCGGCAACCTGGGCCCGGAACCCCTGGACTCCGGCTTCACCCCCCACGCCCTGGCCGAGCGCCTGAGCCAGCGCTCGGCCCCCATCAAGGCAGTGCTCCTGGACCAGACATCTCTAGCCGGGGTGGGCAACATGTATGCCGACGAGGCCCTGTTTGCCGCCCGGATTCACCCCTTGAAGAGGGCAAACAGCCTCTCCACAGAGGAAGTGGCAAAGCTACACCATGCGCTGCGCCAGGTGCTCCTGTCCGCCATCGACAATAAAGGGGCCAGCACTGATACCTACGTGCGTCCCGACGGCCAGCCGGGAGCGGCACAATCCGCCTTCCAGGGAGCTCACCGGGGAGGCCAGCCCTGCCCCGCCTGCGGCACCCCGATTGAGCGCATCCCCCTCAGGAATCGAGGCACCTACCTCTGCCCCAAGTGCCAGAGAAACTGAAAAGGCTATGCCCCCAGCCTCTCAAGCGCCGCCTCGATACGCCCAAGGCACCTGTCCCGGCCCAGCACGGCCATGGTCTGAAACAGGGGTGGGGCGGCGGTGCGCCCGGTAACCGCCACCCGAAGCAGGCCGAAAAGCGCCCCCGTCTTGAGCCCCAGCTCTGCCGCCAGGGGCCTGAGCACCGCCTCCAGGGAGGCGGCATCGAAGGCCTTCAAGGCGTGAAGTCCCTCTCGGGCGGCAGCCAGTGCCGCCGCCGCTGTCTCCCGGCTGAGGCCCCCACCCAGGAGCAGGCCGGCGTCATAGACAAGCTCATCGATGAAAAAGAACCCGGCAAGCTCGGCAAACTCAGCCAGAGTCCGCGCCCGCTCCTGGATCAGGGGCGCAATCTGCAACACGTAGTCCCCATCCAGAGACCGCTCCGCCTCCGGGGGGAGCAGGGAGCTCAAGAAAGGCATCGCCCGCCCGGCCAGGTCATGGCTCTGGAGGTTGCGCAGATACAGGCCGTTCATCCAGTCGAGCTTCTGGCGATTGAAGACGGCAGCCGTCTTGCTGACGCGCTCCAGGGAGAAATGCCTCACCAGCTCCTGGGAACTCAGGACCTCGGTTTTATCATCCAGAGACCATCCGAGAAGGACCAGGAAGTTCACCAGAGCCTCGGGCAGGTATCCATCGTCACGAAAGTCGGTGATGGCAGTAGCCCCGTGGCGCTTGCTCAGCTTGGCCCGGTCATCGCCCAGGATCATGGGCAGGTGGGCAAACTGGGGCGGCTCAAAGCCCACGGCACTGTAGAGCAGGATGTGGCGGGGGGTGCTGGACAGCCATTCCTCGGCCCTCAGCACATGGGAGATATCCATCAGGTGGTCGTCGACAATGTTGGCCAGGTGATAGGTAGGGTAGCCATCCGACTTCAGCAGCACAAAATCGTCCAGGGTGCTGTTCTCGAATACCACCTCGCCCCAAATCAGGTCATGGAACTCGGTGTGCCCCGTCTGCGGCGTCTTGAACCTCACCACCCCGGCGATGCCCTCAGCAGGGCTCAAGTCACGGCAGCGTCGGTCATAGCCCGGCGGCTCCTTGCGGCGCACCTGCTCGGCGCGCATCTCCTCAAGCCGCTCGGGGGAGCAATAGCAGAGATAGGCATGGCCCTCATCCAGCAAGCGCTGAGCGACGGCGCGGTACCGCTCCAGGCGCTGGGACTGGAAATAAGGGCCGTAGTCACCCCCCACCTCCGGCCCCTCGTCCCAGTCCAGACCCAGCCAGCGCAGGCTATCCAAAATCGCCCCCACGGCCCCCTCGACCTTCCGGGCGACATCGGTATCCTCGATGCGCACAATGAACCTGCCGCCATGGTGGCGGGCAAAGAGCCAGTTGAACAGGGCGGTGCGGATATTGCCCACGTGGGGCAAACCCGTGGGGCTGGGGGCATAGCGCACTCGGACGGGCTCGCTCATATCTGCGTCTCTTTCATAGCTTCGAGCTCATTCTAGCATCTTGCCCACCCGCCCACAACCGAGTTACTCTATCCCGGGGTCTCTGTGCCCGAAACATGCCTCAAGGCCCCTTCCAGGTCCGGCGGCAGCTCTGAGCTGAGCTCCACGATCTCGCCGGTGCCGGGCAGCTGGAACCGCAGACAGTGGGCATGTACGAATTGCCGCCCCAGGAAAGGCGACCTCGTCCCATAGACCGTGTCGCCCACCACCGGGTAGCCGATAGCAGAGAGGTGAACCCGAATCTGGTGAGTGCGCCCAGTCTCCAGCGTAGCCTCAAGCAGGGTATATTCCCCGGGATAGCCGAGCACGCGATACCGGGTGCGCGCCGGCCTGCCCCTGGAGACCACCGCCATCCGCTGGCGATGGCGAGGGTCACGCCCGATAGGCGCCTCGATGGCGCCACGCTCCGGAGAGAGCCTGCCCCGAACCAGTACCTTGTACCTCCTGACGATGGAGCGAGCACTGAGCTGCTGGCTGAGGTTCAGGTGGGCGGCGTGGTTCTTGGCCACCAGCATCAGCCCCGAGGTATCCTTATCCAGGCGGTGCACAATGCCCGGCCGCTGGGAGCCATCGATGGCCAGAATATCGGGGCAATAGGCCAGGACGGCATTCACCAGGGTATGACTGGGGTGGCCGGGGGCGGGGTGAACGGTGAGGCCCGCCGGTTTATCCACCACCAAAAGGTCGCTATCCTCATAGACTATGGTCAGCGGGATGGCTTCGGCGGCAAGCGGGCTGGGGGCAGGTGGGGGGATAGTCACGTCGACCCTGTCACCAACATCGAGCTTATGGCTTGCCTTGACCACCTCACCATTGACGGTGACATGGCCCTGGTCGATCAGCTTCCGGGCATAGGAACGGGAAAGCTCCCCGCATTCACCGGAGACATACCTGTCAAGGCGAATGCCCGGTCTATCGACGATAAAATACAGTCCCGTGCTCATTTTTCAGGCGGCAATGGGCCAAAGGCGGACACCCCCGCTACCTGGCCGGGTGCCCCTCCCGCAGGGCCAGGAAAATAAGGAAGTAGGCCAGAATGACCACCCCCACAACTATGGCCGAATCAGCCAGGTTGAACACCGGCCACACGCGAAGGTCGATAAAGTCGGTGACATAGCCAGAGCGGAGACGGTCTACCAGATTGCCTATAGAGCCACCGAGGAGTAACCCCAAACCCACCCTGACCGGCAAGCGGCCGAACGGGGGATAGCGGTAATAGAGGAAGAGGATGGCAATCCCTACGACGGCGGTGAGGATGATGAGAAAGGTTTGATTGGACAGAAGGCCAAAGGCAGCGCCCGGGTTACGCACATAGGTAAGCCGCACCAGACCGTCCTCAGGTATGGATTGACTCAGGTCCAGGTTCGTCCTTATCAAGAATTTGCTGAGCTGGTCGGCAATCACCACCAGCGAGACAGCCAAGGCAAACACCATGTCTTTTTCAGTGTAGCACACCGGCCCCGAGGAGACAAACGCCATTGACCACGCCCCGCGTAGCGCCTAAAATCGGGGCATGAGCCAGGATAAAGGCAGCTACGCTCTGCTACTAGCCCTGAAAGACGAGCTCAGGCTCAACGTGGGCAGGCTGGGGCTGTGCCTGCTGCCTCCAGGCTACTACCTCTATGTCGGCAGCGCCCAGGCCGGCCTGGAGCGAAGGCTAAGCCGACACCTTGGTGGAGGACAAAAGAGGCTTCGCTGGCACATCGACTATCTGCTCCAGCATGCGGAGGTGGTGGAGGTATGGTATGCCCTGGCTGAGGGGCGTCTGGAGTGCATCTGGGGCCGTGCCGCGCGCCAGCTGCCCCAGGCCCGAATCCCCACCCCCGGCTTCGGCTCATCCGACTGCAGGTGCCGCTCCCATCTCATCTTCTTCCCCGCACCGCCCTCCTTCAGCCTGTTCAGAGATAAGCTCAAGGAACAGGGACTACACGTAGAACAGCGGCACGCCGGGTTCGGCTAGCTCAGGGCAGCGGCAAAGAAGGCTGCCACCCTGGTTGCCGCCTCGCCTTCATAACCCCACCAGAAGTGGTCGGCCCCGGAGACGATCTCATGATCTTTCGGCGGGGGAAGCTCCTCGACCAGGCGTAGAAGCTCCTCAGCCGGGATGAAACGGTCCTCGCTGCCCCCGATAAGGAGCCTGGGCTTGACACAGCCTTTGAGGCCCTGGACGACCGAGGGCTGGAGGGGTGGGGAAACGACCGCCACCGCCCGGACCTGCTCCTCGCTGGCGGCACCGGTGACGGCCACGCCAGCGCCGAAGGAATAGCCACAAAGCCCGATCCTCCCCCGCTCAACATCCTCCACCGAGGCGACATAGGAAAGGGCAGCCCGGACATCCTCCTGCCCGGTGGCCTCATCCGCCAGCTCCCCCTGGCTCCCACCCACCCCGCGGAAGTTGAACCGCAGGGCCAGTATCGACTGCTGAGCCAGCGCCTGGCAAACGGCAAGGACAACATTGTTCGACATAGAGCCGCCATAGAGGGGGTGGGGATGGCAGACCACCACCGCGGCAAAGGGGCCCTCCCCCTCGGGAGAGTGGCATATCCCCTCCAGAGAAAGCTCGCCGCAGGGGAAGGTGATCTCCCTCACCTCTTCTCCCCCCTCTGGCCCCACTCCCCGTGCCAGGCCCTCAGCCGCCTCTCGATCTCCTTCTCGTAGCCCTGGTCGCTGGGGGTATAGTAGCGTTTGCCCTGGAGGCTGGGGGGCAGATTCTGCTGGACGACAAAGTGCCCGGGAAAGTCATGGGCATACTTGTAGCCCTTGCCGTATCCCAGCCCCTTCATGAGAGGGGTCACCGGGTTGCGCAGGTGGAGGGGCACGCCTTCGGCGCGGGTATGGCGCACATCTTCCTGGACCCGCTGGTAGGCCCGATACAGGGAGTTGCTCTTGGGGGCGGTTGCCAGGTAGACCGCGGCCTCGGCCAGGGCCAGAGAGCCCTCGGGCATGCCGATAAAGTGAACCGCCTGCTGGGCGGCCATGGCTATCACCAAAGCCTGGGGATCGGCCATGCCCACATCCTCCGAGGCAAACCTCACCAGCCGCCGGGCGATGTAAAGGGGGTCCTCCCCCGCCTCCAGCATCCGCCCCAACCAGTACAGGGCGGCGTCGGGGTCGGAGCCCCGCAGCGACTTGTGCAGGGCTGAGATGATATCGTAATGCTGCTCCCCCGTCTTATCGTAGAGGAGGGCACGGTGCTGGAGGGCGTCCTCTATGGTGGCCAGGGGGATGTTCCGCCGGCCCTGCTCATCGGGCTCGGTGGCGAAGGCGGCCATCTCCAGGGCATTGAGGGCAATGCGGGCATCGCCATTGGCGGCCACCACCAGATGCTCCCGGGCGTCATCCTCGAGCCTCACCTCGAGCTTGCCCAGCCCGCGCTCGCCGTCGCCGAGCGCCCGCTCGACGATGAGGCGTATCTCGTCATCGGTCAGGGCATTCAGGGTGAAGACCCGGCAGCGGGAGAGAAGGGCGGAGATCACCTCGAAGGAGGGGTTCTCCGTGGTGGCGCCGATAAGGATGATAACGCCGCTCTCCACGAAGGGCAAGACCGCGTCCTGCTGAGATTTGTTGAAGCGGTGAATCTCGTCGATGAACAGGATGGTCCTTTGCTGATAGAGGCGGCGGCGCTCCTCGGCCTCCCCGATTATGCGCCTGAGGTCGGCCACCCCGGCGCTCGCCGCGCTAACCGGGCTGAAGTGCGACCTGGTGGTGCTGGCGATCATATAGGCCAGGGTGGTCTTGCCGCTTCCCGGCGGCCCCCACAGGACGATGGAGGGTAGCTGATCGGCCTCGATGCTCTTTCTGAGCACCCGCCCCTCCCCCACCACGTGCTCCTGGCCCACGAACTCGGCGAAGCTCGCCGGGCGCATCCTGGCCGCCAGCGG
>JAUVWM010000077.1 GCA_030604105.1 Dehalococcoidaceae bacterium | reverse complement strand
CCGGCTGGCCGAGAAGCATCAGAAACCAGTCATCGTTGCCTCTGAGCTACCCTTCGCGGATGCGGACTTCGAGAGCAAGATGACCCGTGCTCTGGGGCAGAGGAGCCACGTTTGCTACGACATGCCTCATCAGGCAGCAAAGGTCCTCGCTGGGCTGGCTCGGTACAGCGAATGCCTGCGGACTGGGCTACGTTTCAACCAGTAGCGCCTGCAACATCTTGGACTCCCGCTCCAAGACCCTGAGGACAGCGTCCACAACCCCCGCATCCCACTGCCTACCAGCCTCATCCCTGAGGACCTGGGCCGTTTCCTCGTTGCTGAGGCGGCGGCGATAGGGGCGGGGACAGGTCATGGCATCATAGGCATCGGCTACGGCCAGGATGCGTGCTCCCAGGGGAATTTCCTCTCCCTTCAGCTTGTTGGGATAGCCCTCGCCGCTGTACCATTCGTGGTGGCTCTCAATTAGGGGTATGATGTCATGAAAGTGGTCCAGGCAGCGTAATATCTCCACCGCCACCGTAGGGTGCCTCTTTATCTCGCTGAACTCTGCCGGCGTCAAACGGCCCGGCTTAAAGAGGACATGGTCGGGGATGGCGATCTTGCCGATATCGTGGAGCCTGGCTGCAAGCTGTATCTCCCTTATCAGCTCCCTGGGGCAATCCAGCTCGATGGCGATCTCGGTAGCCAGCAGGGCCACCCGCTCTGAATGGCCATGGGCGTGAGGCTCGCGCGCCTCAACGGCCAGTGCCAGTGTCCTGGCCATCTGCAAATACGCCTCCTCCAAATCCACCCTCTCTTTGGAGGAGCTACGTCCGCCTCGAAGCTCCTTCTGTGGCACGTCCTTGCCCGTGACTTGCCCGGTTGTCATACGCTTCTACCTCTGCCGAAAGAATATGCCCTGCCCCGCCCGAATTGCAAGAGCCTAAGGGCGATACCTGATGGCCCAGTTGGGTCAGTATGGAGGCGGCCCCCGCAGATGTATCGCAGCCTGCCCACCGGGCCCTAACTTTTTGCAGCCTGCGCCGTTATACGGTTAGGACGCATGCGCCGAAACAGCAAATCAAGGAGGACAATGTCGGTGAGTAGAAAGTTAGCCTGTGCCTTGGCGGTGATACTGTCGCTGATAGTCATGATGACAACCGCGGGGATGGCCTTTGCCCAGGAGGATTCAGAGGTGGTATCACAGGTGCCGGCTCTGGCAGTCACAGCGCCACGGACGGTTGCCATCGGTGAGGCGGTGAGGATCGCCGTTACCGACCTAAATGCCGGCAACCCGGTCTCGGGGGTGGAGGTCTGGGCTTGGCGCTGGCCCCTTGTTCGCCCTCTGGCAACTGATGCCCAGTCCATCGTACCGCCTGGGTGGCACCACCAGTTTTTGGGCACGACCGGCGACGATGGCAAGGTAACGCCTGCCCCTGCTTTCGAGGATGCGGGGCGCTTCCTTATCATAGCCACTCACAGCGGCTATGCCCCGGGCCTACACATTATCGTGGTAAAACCCAAGGCTCTGGCGGTCGAGGCCCCTGAGAAGGCGGCTGTGGGCGAGCCGGTGACCATCAGGGTGGTAGATAGGGGCGACGGCGAGCCTGTGGCCGAAGCCAGGGTCTACGCCCTGCGTCAGCAGGCCGGCTGGGGGGCCCTGGGAAAGGGCCTGCTGCGGAGGTTGCGAGACTTTGGCAATAACCTGCTGCAAAGACGAGGGGCCTTGAAGAGCAACCCGTTGCTTCCATCCGGGCCTCTGCCCTCGGCTGAGGACGAGACAGGAGCCTCTCTCGAGGACCTGGCCGTCAACCGTGGCCAAGATTTGGGCCAAACCGACGAGAATGGGGAACTGGTTCACGCCTTCGATAGCCCGGGCCGATATCGAATAGTGGCCGTGAAACAGGGCTATATCCCGGGCGCCGCCCACATGGTGGTGCGCTCGCAGAACGCAGTGAATGCCTTGACCATCAAGGGGCCGCGCTCTGCCGAGATAGATGAGGCGGTGACCTTTACCGTCCTGGAACGCGGTGCCGATTCGGTGGTGGAGGGGGCTGATGTCTATGCCCTGAGACGGCCACTCAGGTGGGACGTTCTGGGATCGGAGCGGCCGTTTGCGCTTGAGCCTCCTACTCTGGATGGGGCTGGAGCCCCCCTCGAGGCCCTGGCCATGCAGTACGGCGAGTATCTGGGCAAAACGGATGAAAATGGCGAAGTAACCCATGCCTTCGGCGAGCGGGGCCGTTACCTCGTTGTAGCCACCAAAGATGGCTATATTCCCGGCATCACTCACATCTCTATCGGCAAGGGCAGGATACTTCCCTTACCGAAACATGGAGCGGAGAATGATAGCAGGCGGGGGTTGCGCTTAGGCCCATGGCCTCTGCCCTGGGGGAACCGGTAGCTAGCTCGTAAGCCATTCAACTTATTGTGAAGGGGAGACAGCGTGGCATCGTGTTGCCTCCCTTTCTTCTTGAGTGCCGTTGACAAAAGGTTCCACCGGCACAATAATGGCAGCAGACCGAACCAGGGAAGTTAGCCCGAAGTGAAAGGAGCCTGAAATTGAAGGAAGGCGATGTCTACCTCAAGCTAGCGGAAGGGTGGGGTTACCCCAACTCCAGCCGTTTCCTACGGATACTGGAAACGATAATGACCCCTGAAGAGGGCAGACTGCTCCTTGGGTTGCCGGCCCCGACCCCTGAAGAACTGGCCAAGAGGCTGAATATGGACGAGAAAAGCGTGAAGACAAAGCTTCACGAGCTGGCGCGCCGAGGGCTGGTTATCATAGGCAAGAGGGGTTATGCGGCCCCGATCGCTCTCGGCCAGCTACACGATGCTTCCCTGTCCAGCGCAGAGGAGCACATTCCCCCTGAGGTCTATGACCTGTGGAAGGACTTCTATTACGCCGAACTGCGCGAAGGCAGCGTTGACATCCTGACGCGTGAGTGGCTGACCGCAGAGGGGCTACCCTACATGAGGGTGCTCCCTGCCTGGAAGGCCATCGAGGCCAGCCCCGCTATCCGCCCAGAGCAGGTCCTGCCCTGCGAGGATATGAGGGAGATACTCAAAAGGGCAGAGAAGCGGGCCGTCGTCGCCTGCCCCTGCCGCAGAGTCTTGAGGGAATGCGATAACCCCCTGGGTGTATGTCTTCAGCTCAACCGGACGGCCGAGTATGCCATCAACCGGGGCGCTGCGGAAAGGGAGCTCTCGGTGGCAGAAGCCATTGCCATTATGGAAGAGGCCCAGGAAGCCGGGCTTGTCCATACCGTGGGCAACAGTGCCGTCACCCAGCGCGTGATCTGCAATTGCTGCAGGTGCTGCTGTGCGCTGATCGATGCCCTCGTCCATTACGAGAAGCTGCACGAGGGGATGTCCCCTAGCCGATTCCGAACCAGGGTGGACGAGGAGCTCTGCACCGGCTGCCAGGATTGCGTCGAACGATGCCCCTTCGGCGCCATCGAGATGAGGAGTTCCGCGTCCTCCAGGAGGCTCAAGGCGGCTGTGGACACGAAGAGATGCATGGGATGCGGCGTCTGCGTATTCAAGTGCTCTCCCGGGGCATTGACGCTGGAATTGGCAAGGCCCCCGGAGCATATCCCCCAGCCAACGGCACCAGCGGCAGCACCCAAGGGCAGCTAGCTGCCGTAAATTAGGGCCCGATCGAGTCGTGGCCCTCGCGATCCACGAAACACAGGGCCCCCAGATATACCCGCCCCAGCAAGCCTTCGCGGGCTTTACTAACCAGCTTCATGCCGATATAATGGGTGGGGCAACTGAGCGCCGGCTGCGATGCCGGCGGTTTGTGTGGCAGCTAGCTTCTCCAATACGCTGATACCGATGTTGCCCCCATGAGCTGAGCCGGTTAGCGTGGCAAGACGCCACAGAATCTGGAGTAACGGGAGGACTCAATGGCTGATGCAAGTTTTGACGTGGTGATCATTGGCGGCGGACACAATGGCATGGCGGTGGGCCTCTATCTAGCCAGCAATGGCATGACAGTCGGCGTTTTCGAGAAGAAGAACGAGCTGGGTGGCGGCTGCGACACCCAGGAGATGGCGGCCCCCGGGTTCTGGGGTGATACCCACTCCGCGTTCCACCAGCACCTCATGGGCCCACCGGGCCTCATGCCGGTATATGCCGACTTTGAGCTGGATAAGTACGGGGTCAGATACATACAACCAGACATCCTGTCCAGTGTGATACTGCCCGATGAGACCTGTCATGTGAGCTACAATCCGTCGGTTCCGGGCGGTGCCGAGAAGAACCTCGAGAGCCTAGCCAGGTTCTCAGAGCGGGATGTGGAGATGCTGATGAGGGTCGGCATGTGCCGGCTCCCCGAATACCACGATCTTTTCATGCAGTACTTCTATAATCCGCCTACCCTTCCGGGGGAGCCGAACCCGCTTAAACGTGCCTGCGAGGCGATAGGCATAAGCGAGGAGGACTACTACTACTACTGCTCGATGTCCACCTACGAGCTGTCGTGCGAGCTATTTGAATCCACGGCCCAAAGATACTCGCTCCTCGAGGCCTCCTGGTCTTTCAGCAATCCACCCGATGCCGATGGCCTGGGCCTGCCCTCCGTCTTCGGCATGCTCCTTAACAACCCCATGATATGTGAGGGAGGCTCCCATAACCTGGCCCATGGCCTGCAGCGCGCCCTTCACGACCTGGGGGGTAAGTGCTTCACCCAGTCGGAGGTGGAAAAGGTGCTTATCGAGAACGGCAGGGCCACCGGGGTGCGCCTGGTGGATGGCAGCGAGATAAGGGCGAATAAGCTGGTGGTCAGCAACGCCGACCCGGCGCAGACAATGCTGCGCATGGTGGGCCGGGAGCACCTCAGCGCGCAGATGATAAGAAGGCTGGAGAAGCTGCGCAGCGGGGACGACGCCATTTTCTGGCCCCAGTTCGCCCTGCACGAGCCACCCAAGTACAGTGCAGCCGCCTTCAATCCGGATGTGAACAGGAGCTGGCTCCAGTTTCTGGTGGGCGAGGACTATGAAAAGGAGATCCTATATGCCCGCTGGGAGCAGCGGCTGGGCCGGGTCCCCCGCATAACCCCCCTCGTCTGGTGCGACTCCCACTGGGACGCCACGGCAGCGCCCAGGGGCAAGTACGAAGCGGGTGGCCAGTCCCATGCTCCCAAGATCAGCGCCTTGAGCGAGAGGGAATGGCTTGAGCTGAAGCGCGAGTTGCCCGACCAGTGGATAAAGACATGGCAGAGGTACGCCCCCAACATGACCTGGGACAACTTCATCGGCTTCAACATGTGGACTCCCTACGACTATGGGACGAGGACAAGCATGCCCGAGGGCTGTCTGGTCCAGGTGTCCGTATTGCCGCACCAGCACTACCATTTCCGGCCGATACCGGAGCTGGCCCGGTACCGGGCGCCGATAAAGGACCTCTACCTGTGCTCCAACGCCATGCCACCTGTTCCCATGGGGGCCATCAACGCCACGGGCTACTGCTGCTACAAGATACTGGTCGAGGACTACGGTCTGGATAAGATATGGGAGAAGAAGGGGCGCTCCTACTAAGGCCAGATTCGCCAGAGCGGGTGAAGCTAGGGAAGGGGGATGGCGATGTTGGCCTTGTACAGGAACTGGTCGCCGCTCTTTATCCGGGTGACCGTTCCCTCCCGCCGCATATACTCCAGATGGGCAATCGTCTCGGTGACGGCTGAGCGCCGGTGCTGAGATGGGAACTGCTCCCAGATAAGAGGGACATCCCAAGCAACGCGTGAGGCAATCTCGTATGCCGCGCGGGGCTGCTCCTCGATGAGGCGGCGCATTTCCTCCTTGCGCCTGTCGTGATGCCTCAGTATCTCTTGAATCCTGCCCCGCAGGTCCGAGAACACATGCTCATGGGCGGGCAGCACCTGGGTCACTGGAAGGTTTTCCAGCTTCTGCAGCGCGTAAAGGTAGTCGCCGAGCGGGTTGTCCCCTGACTGCACGTGAAAGCCAACGCTGGCGGTGATTTTCGGCAGGATGTGATCGCCAGCGAAGAGCAGCTGGTTTTGGGGCTCATAAAGGCAGATGTGTCCTGGGGAGTGCCCGGGAGTCCAGAAGACTTCCAGGTCATAGACGCCGGTGCTGATAATCTCGCCGCCATACAGAGGCTCGTCAGGCATGGTTATGGTCACGAACTCTAGGACAGGCATAGATGCGGACTTCAGGGCCGGGATGTCTGAGTCCGGGACGCCGTGTTTGTGCAACAGGGCCCCTATCTGGGTCTGTAGCTCGGCAAATTTTATGTAGCGGGACTCGATGAGCGCCCACTCCCAACGATGGGTCAGGAGCTTGGTCTGGGGAGAGAGCTGCTTCAGCTTTCCGGCCAGGCCGAAGTGGTCGGCGTGGACATGCGTCACCACGATAGTCTCGATATCGGTGAATACCAGCCCCAGCTGGTGCAACCCCGCCTCCAGGGCATTGAGAGCCTCCTGGGTATGCCATCCGGTGTCCACCATCAACCACCCGTCCTTGCCCGCCACAAGGTAGCAGTTAAGAAAGCCCAGGGGGTTATCCGGGATGGGCACCTTCACCTGGTTAATGCCAGGCGCTATTTCCATTACCATCTTGACCTTCTCCGTCAGCCAGATTTGAAGCCTGGCCTATATCAAGGCCAAGCCCTCTATCCTCAGGTTTACCTTCCCTGCCCTTTTCTTAATAGGCTCGCCCCTTCTTCTCCCATATCTTCTCCAGGCCGTAGTCCTCAACCAGCACCTTGTAGCAGCAGTAGCCGGGCACCCCGGTAACCCCGGTAGGCACCGTGGGCATGCAGTTGGCACACATGTAAAGCCCCTTTATCGGCGTCCTGAAGCCGGAAAGCTCCGGTATCGGCCGGAATCTATAGACCTGCGACGGTACCAGATTGCAGAACACCATACCCCCCTCCTGTGCGTTTATGTTCCTGTTGGCCACATCCCAGGGGGTCATAGTGTTGAAGCCGATAACATTGTCCCAGGTCATGTTGGAGGCATATTGCTCCCATAGCTTCATGAAGCGCTGGGGCATCGTCCGCTTCACCTCCAGCCACTCCCGCTCGGAGAGGGCGCTGGCCTTGGGG
>JAUVWM010000123.1 GCA_030604105.1 Dehalococcoidaceae bacterium | reverse complement strand
CCCATCTCTTGGAAAAGACGCCTCCCGCTGCTCTGCATGCGCTCGCGGTAGGGCCCCTCGACGTTAGGCCAGGGAATATCGGGGTTGGGCGTGTCTCCGGAGCTGGCCTTGTCTGCCTGGGCTGTCCTCACCTTCTCCATCGCCTCCCCGCCCAGTATGGCGAATTCCCAGGGCTGGGTGTTCGCCCACGAAGGCGCCCTGAGCACAGCCTCCATGATGGCCTGGAGGACCTCTCTGGGCACGGGCTCCGTCTTAAAGGCGCGCACGCTCTTCCGGCTTTTGATGGCTTCGATGACATCCATAAGGCTCCTCCTCCGGTTCGTTCTTGGTGGCCTTGAACGCCGGGGGCAATCATTGCGACTACCTTCACCGGCGACCCAGCAAAGGGCCGAGTGTGCAGCCACACTTTATCACAGAACAAAGAAGTATGCCATGAGCCACAAAAAACACGGGACGGACAGAAGCTATTGGAACGCGGCCAGCGGGGCATTCCCCGCCTTGTTGCCTTAAACTGCGTCAAGGTCTGCGCTTCTGGCTCTCCACTCAGCTTGACAGCCGGCGAAAGGAGGTATATATTGCGCACAGTAAGTCATATGCGCCTGAGCTACAAGGGGAGCCCAGTCAGGCGCACTGAGAGAGGTTAGCGCAAACTAGGAGGGTGATCACAGATGGCTAAGGGTACTATCAGGAGGCTAATTGCAGACCGTGGGTATGGCTTCATCAAGACAGAGGAAGATCAGGACCTTTTCTTCCACCGCAATGACCTGCAGGGAGTAGCCTACGAGTCGCTCACGGAAGGCCAAGAGGTCGAGTTTGAGGTAACGCGCACAGCCAAAGGGCTGAATGCGGCGAATGTCAAGCTGGCTGGGGAGAGCAGCTAGAATCGGGCACGTACATCCGGCCCGGCCGGGCAACTGGAGGCTGAGGACGGCCTGAGGTCCGGTTGGGCTGTACGGGCTCTCCAGCTCCACCCTGAATTTCAATAACCTCGATATTTGTCTTGGCCGGCATTATCGTTGCCCGAAATGATGAAATGCACGCAAAAACCATTGACTAATCAGCATTTGCCTGCTAGCATTTAGGCCAAATCTGGAGGTCGAGGAGGGTCAAATGCAAGCCTATTGCATGAAGTGCAGGAAAAAGGTGGATATCAGGAATCCCAGGGCAATAACGATGAAGAATGGTCGCCCCGCAACTCAAGGTGAATGCCCAGGCTGCGGAACCAAGGTCTTCCGCATAGGCAAATCCTGAGCCTAAGTCGGTTGAACATTCTGAACCATTGTCCAATCGTGCGCCAAACCAAACAATATCGAGGAGTCATTTAGGCAGGTCTTGCCACGCACAGAGAAACGATCTTCTCTGCGGTGAGCAAGGTGTCTGCCTAAATGGACTGGATGGGGATATGCCTGCGCCTTTTCCTCGCCCTTGCCAGAAGCGCAGCGCCGAGTGCGCCAACGATTTGTGGATCACGGGGGACCGTTACCTCAACGCCCAGTTTCTTGCCGAGCAATTGGCGCAGGCAGCTATTTAGGGCGGCTCCTCCAGCAAAGACGACCCTTTCCTTGGGCCCTATCCTTCGCACCATCCCCACGATCCGAGTAGCAATTCCCTCGTGTAACGCCAAAGCGATGGCACTGCTTTCCTCTCCCCGAGATATAAGGGAGACAACCTCCGATTCTGCAAAGACAGTGCATAGGCTATTGACCTGCACAACCTTGGAAGCGCTCAAGGCCAGGTCACCGAGTTCGCCGATATCGACCTCTAAGGTATTTGACATCACCTCGAGGAATTTACCGGTTCCTGCGGCGCAGCGGTCGTTCATCTCGAACTTGTGCACTTCCCCTCCGTCGGACAGCAGGGTCACCTTGCTATCCTGGCCACCGACGTCAATCACGGTGCGGCAGTCAGGATAAAGGTGCCTCGCCCCCACAGCATAGGCTCTGATCTCAGACGCCACCTCTCCATCTACCGCGGGAGCGACCAGGTGGCGGCCGTAGCCGGTCACCACCAGCCGCCGGTAACTTTTATCTGCCAGTAGCTCCTGACACCGCCGAAGAGGGTTGAGGCCGGCCTCAAGGATAACAGAGTCCACAACACCACCATCCAACACCGCCAGGACGATGGTCCGCGAACCGACGTCGAGTCCGGCACAGATCATCCGCGTATCATCTCTAAGAAGGCATCGACCCTGGCCCTCAGTTGGCCCGCATCCTCATCGCTGTAGTCGGTCTCTATGCGCAATAGGGGGATACCCTCCTCCGCCAGGGCCCTCTCCACTTTCACAGCTTCATTGGCGTAGGTATGGCAGAACTGGAGGTTATAGTGCACCACGCCGTCAGCTTGGTATTCCCTGGCAAGCCTTACAATGTCGTCGAGGCGCTCGTCGTTGGGCGTGAAGCAAGCGCAGTGTATCTGCATGTAGCGATCAGCAATGGCCCTGAGCTGCTCCTGCACTGTGCCTCCATTCTCGGCAACCAGGTCGCTGAAGGCCCGGGTGCCGGTGCATGACTCCTCGCAGACGACGACAGCCCCAGCCGTCTCCAGGAGGTGGTGCAGCTTCCAGTTGGGGATGGCCATAGGGCTGCCGGAGATAAGGATGCGCGGGGCATCGGCGGGGAAGACCCCTTCCCCGGCAGCGATGCGTCCTTCCACCTCATCGCACAGAGCGTTGACCTGCTGGACACAGCGCGCAACGTCATCGTAGAAGGACACCTGGGTCACCAGCAGAGCGTCTTTGCCACTTATGGGAACCGGGCGGACCTGGCGAGTGTTGTACAGCCGCTGGAGGGCACGGCGCCGCTCATTGACCAGCTTGGTGGCCCGGGCCAGCCCCTCCCCGGTGACCTCGTTGCCGGTCAGCTTCTCAATGACTCCCTTGAATGCCGCCACCTCACCCCGCCACAGGTCACGGCTGGACTGGCTCTTCTTGTTGGGCACCTCCATAATGTGGACCGGGTGGTATTCAGCCAGGATCTCGAACATCTTCTTCTTCCCATCGCAGGTGGTCTCCCCAACGATGAGGTGGCTTGTCTGCACATAGGGGCAGATGCGCCCTAACTTAAAGCCGAAGGAGGATTTGATAAGGGCGCAGGTGTTGCGCGGAAGGATTTCCTCAGCTATGGGCACGGAGAACTGTGTCCCGGCACAGAGCCCTACTGGGATGGCGTCGGCAGCCAAGACGATCTCCTCAGGGACGAATACGCAGTAGGTAGCAACCACCTTGCCGCCGTTCATAGCGTGCTGCCTCAACTCCTGCACCCTGATGCCATGAATATCGCCCACCACGAAGTCGAAGAACTGCATGCCTATGGGGCGATTCCTCTGGGAGAGGTAGGCCTTCTGGTAGATCGGCGGCAGGGCACCGAGAAGGGCATCGTGCCGCTCCAGGTCTATCCCCAGATCGGCCCACATTTGCCTGTAATCGGTCGTCATTCGTCCTGTGCTCCTCTCAACTATTCCTGGCAATGAAAAAAGCGATGGTCATGTGCCCAAGAGCTCCGGACCATCGCTTTACGGCCTTCTACAGCGAGCGAAGGCGTAAGGTCATAGCTTCACTTAAGGCGCTGGCTAACCCCCTTCGGGACGGAGGCTTCCGAGCAGATGACTGATGCAGAACCTGCACCGAGCTTTCTCAGGGCTCAGTTTCAGGTGAAGGTCAGGCGCAGCAGATAAGTCATTGCTCTCACCTCCTTCCCCATTTGTTAGCTCTCCCTTCCGGCTCTAATCATTAGGCGTAGTATAGCATCGGTAAGACCTCTCTTCAATGATAGCGAACCGACAGACCGGGATCTAGCTATCTGCCAGCAGAGTAGTCATGAAATAGAAGCCAGGCCACGCCCAAAGCCACCAGAGCATTGTAAACAGGGGCAGTTCAGGGGCACAATTCAGGACGATCCAGATTCAGCACCAGCTTTGAGGGGCTGTGTGTGAATTCCACACTCACCACCACATTTGCCCGTCCCCGCCCAACGCCCCCCGCGCTCGCAGGCGTCGCTGGTGATGCGCGTGCAGGGGGCGCACCCCAGGGACCGGTATCCCTCTGCGTAAAGCGGGTTCACCGGCACACTGTGGATTGCCAGGTACTGCCATACCTCGCGCTCATGCCAGAGAAGTATGGGGTTAAGCTTGATCAGGCCCTCATCACGCTCCTCAACCTCACGAAAAGCCACGCGCGTCAACCCTTCGGTGCAGCGCAGACCGGTCACCCAGCAAGTGACATTCATCTCCTCTATTGCCCACCGTGTAGGCTTTACCTTAAGGAGGTGGCAGCAGCGATCCGGTTCCGTTCGATAGAGCTCCTCAGGGATAGCCTCATCGTTGCGGAAGACCATTAGTTCCGGGTATCGGCTAACCTCCTGTTTCATGAACTCGACCGTCTCGGCTGGCTTGAAACGCGTGGTGCCGATGAACCCGCGAATACTCGGGTTGATGCGCTTGGCCAGGTGCCAGACAGCGACTGAGTCCTTGCCCAGACTGTTGGCGACTACCATTTGGTCACCGAATCTGCGGTATGCCTCACTGATTAACTGCAACGAGCGCTCCACCTTCTGGGCGAAATTGAGGCTATCCACAAGCGCTACGAGGTCTTCCGAAGCTGAGTTTTCCCACATCCCGTGACTCCTCCTCTTATTCTTGATACTCTCGCGGTTTAGCACGACCAAAGTTCATACGATTCCAAGCCCTTTCGTGCAGATAAAAAGAGCCTATCTTCAATGCACTATCGGCAAGGGCAATGGTGGCTGCGAAACCGATCTCGCCGGTTACCAGCCAGGCAACACTGGCGGTGATTGCGGTGG
>JAUVWM010000035.1 GCA_030604105.1 Dehalococcoidaceae bacterium | reverse complement strand
GTCACCGCTTCCATCTGCGGGCAGGCGCCCTCGGTCTACCCCGAGCTTACCGAGAAGCTCGTCGCCTGGGGCATAACCTCGGTCTCGGTGAGCCCGGACATGATCGACAGGACCAGGGATATAGTCGCGGAGGCGGAGCGCAAATTAGCCACTCCCTCTCGCCTGAGGCAGATGGCTCGAAGGCTGGATTGGGGGTAGGGGATAGGGGATAGGGGAGCTTGGGCCTTCATGATTCATCAGGGTATTCGTGAGTGGCAGGAAGAGAGGGAGGAGAGCCTCTCACCCCACGCCGTGAGAAGTCGGCTATCTCGGGGGAGGCTCAAGGCGGAGGAGCCCTGCCCGGTGCGCACTGCCTTTCAGCGCGACCGAGACCGCATCATCCACTGCAAAGCTTTTCGCCGCCTTAAGCATAAAACCCAGGTCTTCATCGCCCCCCTGGGTGACCATTATGTCACCCGGCTCACCCACACCCTGGAGGTGTCGCAGATCGCCCGCACCATAGCTCGGGCCTTAAATCTCAATGAGGACTTGACCGAAGCCATTGCCCTGGGCCATGATCTGGGCCATACCCCCTTCGGGCATATCGGGGAGGAGGTCTTGGACGAGCTTTACCCCCAGGGCTTCCGGCATAACGAGCAGAGCCTGAGGGCTGTTGATCACTTGGAAAGGGAGGGGGCAGGCCTCAACCTCACCTGGGAGGTGCGCGACGGCATCCTCAATCATGCCAAGACAAGGGCGGATATTTTCGGCGAAGGCTGGGGGACGGTGGGCACTCTGGAAGGGCAGGTATGCAAGATCGCCGACATTGTGGCCTATGTCAACCACGATATCGGGGATGCCATCAGAGCTGGCCTCATCGCTGAGGCTGACCTCCCCGGCTCAACCCCTGCCCTGCTGGGCAGGTCTCATTCGGAGAGAATCAATACCATGGTCTGCGATATCATAGATCATTCCTGGGCGGCCACAGGTCGCAGCCAAGGCCAAGAGCCGGCAATTGGCATGAGCCCTCGGGTCCTGGAGGCCACCAGGCAGCTCCGGGAGTTCCTTTTCCACAGGGTGTATAACCTGAGGTCGGACCAGGAGGAGGCGGCGGAGGCCAGGAGGGTGGTGCGCCATCTCTACGAGCATTTTAGCCATCGCGAAGACGGGCTGCCTGAGGAGTATGCTCGCCAGGGGGAGGAGGTGGAGCGCAGGGTGGTGGACTACATCTCCGGGATGACTGACGGCTATGCGCAAAGGAGATATGAGGAGGTTCGCGTCTTCAGGTAGGAGGCGAGGGGATGAGCGTTATTGACGAGGTAAAACAGAGGCTGGACATCGTCGAGGTCGTTGGCGAGTATGTCCCCAATCTGACAAAGTCGGGGCGCAGCTTCAAAGCCTTGTGCCCCTTTCACTCGGAAAAACATGCCTCCTTTTATATTTTCCCCGAGCGCCAGAGCTGGCATTGCTTTGGCAGTTGCGCCGCCGGCGGTGACATCTTCGCCTTCGTGATGAGGAAGGAGAACCTGGACTTCGGTGAGGCGCTGCGGCTCCTGGCCGATAAGGCCGGCGTGGTCCTTCAGCCCAAGCCTCAAGCTGAGGCCCAGGATGAAGAGGAGGAGAAGCTCCACCGGGTAAACGAGGCTGCTGCCCATTACTACCACCACCTGCTGCTCAATTCCACAGCGGCCGAAGGGGCGCGAGGCTATCTGACGACAAGGTCTGTCTCGCCAGAAAGCATCGCCGACTTTCAGCTGGGCCTCAGCCTGGATAGCTGGGATGCGTTGCGCCTGTATCTGGCAGACAAGGGCTATGGGGAGGAGGAGGTGCTGGCCGCCGGCCTGGTGGTGGAGAAGGAGGCGGGGGGAAACTACGACCGATTCCGCAACCGGCTGATGTTCCCCATACGCAGTGCCCAGGGGCGGGTTATAGGCTTCGGGGCCAGAGCCCTCGATGATTCCCTGCCCAAATATCTCAACTCGCCGCAAACGGCGATCTTCGACAAAAGCAGCATCCTTTACGGGATCGATCGGGCAAAGACAGCCATTCGGCGACAGAACCTGGTGGTGGTGGTGGAGGGCTATATGGACGTTATCATCGCCCACCAGCATGGTTACGATAATGTGGTTGCCTCCATGGGCTCGGCCCTCACTGAGAAACATATCGGCGCCATAAAGCGGCTAACCAAGAACCTCACCCTGGCTCTGGATGCTGATGCCGCCGGCGATGAGGCCACCTTGCGGGGGGTAGAGGTGGCTGCCCGCAGCCTGGACCAGAAGGTGGTGCCGGTCCTCACCTGGCAGGGCCTGGTGAGATACGAGAACACCCTTGATGCCGAGGTAAAGGTCATGGTCATGCCCCGGGGGAAGGACCCCGACGATATCATTAAGGAAAATGCCCCGCTGTGGCAGCAGCTAGTAGCTGGAGCTTTGCCTGTAGTGGACTACACCTTCAACGCTGTCGCCGCCAAGCTTGACCTGACCAAGGCGGGGGACAAGTCCCGGGCCGTGGAGCAACTTTTGCCCCTCATCGCCGAAATGAGGGACGCGGTGCGCCGGTATGACTACCTGCAAAAGCTGGCGCGATTGGCCATGGTCGATGAACGCACGCTGGCTGCTCTCCTGAGAAGGCCAAGGCCCTCACGGGGAGGAACCGGGGCCCAGGCATCACGCCCGACCCTGCTGCTATCCTCGAGCCGCCCCCTTGAGGAATACTGCCTCGCCCTGCTTCTTCAGCACCCCGAGCTCAGGGACAGCAGCGGGGAGCTTTCGCCCGATCACTTTGAGCATAGCGAGAACCGTGAGCTCTTCGCCGCCTGGCGGCATAACCCCGACCTGCCATCGCTGAGAGCCGGCCTTGACGCTGCCCTCGGCCAGCATCTCGACACCCTGGCGGCCAAGGCCATCCCCCCAGCCAGCCCCAGGAAGCTAGAACGCGACCTGGCCGGTTGCACTCTCCGCCTGCGGGAGCAGCAGCTCAGGGCAAAAGAGGAGCTACTGAGCCTGGAGGCAAGGGAGGTAGATGCTGCTGAGCTTGACAGGCTCCGGGAGGAAGGGACGGATATCGGCAATTCGCTGAGGCAAGTATTCATTGAGCGGACAGAGCAACGTAGAACAGCGTCCGAGGAGCAAACAGGATGACATTGGGAGAGAACGAGGATCAGACGAAGGATTCAGCCGCAGGGGAAGAGAATCAAGCCTCTGATGATACGCAAGACCTTGAGCCTGATTCGGAGGAGCCAGCAGCGGACCGAGGCGCTGGCTTGCCTGAAGAGGAAGAGGGCGAACCTGCTCACAAGCTAAACCGCATCTGGCAAGTGAGTAAGCCCCTTGAAGTTGCGGAATGGCACGAGATGCCGAAACTGGAGATCGAACCCGAGCCGGGGTTGGAGCTGGAGGCCATCGACGACCCGGTTCGCATGTACCTCCGCGAGATCGGCAGAGTGCCTCTCCTGACAGCTGCACAGGAGAAGAGCCTGTCCCGGAGTATGGAGGCCGGCCGGTATCTCAAGAAGCTGGAGGAGGGATGGTCACGAAGACACGTGAGGAAGCCCTCCGCGGCTGATACTGTACTCGCCCTGCTGGAGCAGCTATGCCAGGCTTCAGCCACCCTCGATATCCTTCGGGAGCAGCTCGGCCTGCCATCAACGGCCAGCCTGGTGGAGACGCTCACCGCCCCCCAGTTGAAGGCTGCTATTTATGGAGTTTTGGACCAGCAGGTGGTAAGCGCTGTCGTTCAGGTAAGGGACGAACCGCCGTTGAGAGTGGAACAGGACCTGGCCAACCTCTCCCTGATCATCGGCCTGCTGCCCCAAGAACTCCTCGATATTATTGGAGACAGGAGCCTGGCTGAACTGGCGAGCCTGCTGTCAACCCCAGATTTCCCGGCCTCGCTCGAACCCAGTGAGAGGCAGTTCAGGTCTTACCTGTCGATGATCAGGCGGGAGGCGGACGGTGCAGTGAGCCACCTCATCCAAGCTAACCTGCGCCTGGTGGTCAGTGTCGCCAAGAAGTATATTGGGCGGGGCATGTCGCTCCTTGACCTCATCCAAGAGGGGAATATCGGCCTCATTCGGGCTGTGGAGAAGTTTGATTACCGCAAGGGCTATAAATTCAGCACCTATGCTACCTGGTGGATAAGACAGGCCATCACCCGAGCCATAGCCGATCAGGCGCGTACTATCCGTATCCCGGTTCACATGGTGGAGACCATCAACAAGCTGCTCCGGGTGAGCCGCCGCCTGGTTCAGGAATATGGACGCGAGCCCACCAACCAGGAGATAGGCCAAGAGCTGGAGATCACCCCCGAAAGGGTCGGGGAGATCCTGAAGGTATGTCAGGAGCCGGTGTCTCTGGAGACCCCTATCGGCGAGGAGGACGACAGCCACTTGGGCGACTTCATCGAGGACCGCAGCGCCATGCCGCCGGCGGAGGTCGCTTCCTATCAATTGCTTAAGGAGCAGATCGACGAGGTGCTCTTCTCCCTCAATGAACGGGAGCGGAGAGTGCTCCAGCTCAGGTTCGGGCTCGACGATGGGCGCACCCGCACCCTGGAGGAGGTGGGCAGGGAGTTCGGCGTGACCAGGGAGCGAATCCGCCAGATAGAGGCCAAGGCACTTCGTAAACTGCGCCACCCCAGCCGCAGCCGCAAGCTAAAGGATTACCTGGAGTGAGCCAGCCTCAACGCAACATCTCAAGCAGGTGGCGCCCTTTTCCTCGCTGCATCTGCCTGGTTAGCTTTTGCATCTGGCGGAACTGGTTCAGGAGCTGGTTGACATCCTGCGGCGTGGTTCCGCTGCCCTGAGCTATACGCCGCCTTCTCCTGCCATCTATGATGCCGGGGGCACGGCGTTCCTCAGGGGTCATGGAAAGGATAATGGCCTCGACCCTCTTCAGCTGCTTCTCCTCAAGCCCAGCGGGGAGGCGGCCCACGGAAGGCAGGCCAGGGATCATCTCCAAGAGCTGAGACACGGGCCCCATCTTTTTAAGCTGGTTTATTTGCTCCAGGAAATCTTCCAGATCGAAACTGGCTGTCTCGAGCTTCCTCTCCAATTCCTGGACTCGCTTTTGGTCGAAGGTTCTCTCCGCCTTTTCAATAAGGGTGACCATGTCCCCCATGCCCAGGATCCGGGATGCCAGGCGGTCCGGGTAGAAGGGTTCGAGGGCATCGGCCTTTTCCCCGACCCCGATGAACTTGATGGGCACCCCGGTAACCGCTTGGATGGAAAGGGCGGCCCCACCTCGGGCATCGCCGTCCATCTTGGTCAGGATGAGCCCGGTCAGGCCCACGCTGTCGTTGAACTCCTGAGCTGCGCGCACTGCATCCTGGCCCGTCATGGCATCCACCACCAGCAGAACTTCAAGGGGTCGCAGCTTGTCCTTGAGCTTGGCCAGCTCCTGCATCATAGGCTGGTCAATGTGCAGACGGCCGGCAGTGTCCACCACGGCCCAGGTAGCGGCCATCTCCCGGGCCCGCTTCATGGCATTGGCGCAGATGGCTGCTGGCGCCACTTTGGCATCCTCGCTGTAGACCGGGATATCGAGCTGCTTACCCAGGATGACCAGCTGCTCTATGGCTGCCGGCCGGCGGGTGTCGGCCGCCACCATCAGGGAGCGCTGGCCAGACTTCCTCAGGTGCAGGGCGAGCTTGGCGGCCGTGGTCGTCTTGCCTGAGCCCTGAAGCCCGACCAACATGGCCACTGCCGGGGGGTGGCTGGTGGCCAGGAGCCGACTTTGCTTCCCACCCAGGATGGTGATGAGCTCCTCGTTGACGATTTTGATGACCTGCTGCCCCGGGGTCAGGCTCTCCAGCACCTGGGCGCCGAGGGAGCGCCCTCGAACATTGTCGATGAAGTCTTTGACCACCTTGAAATTTACGTCCGCCTCCAAGAGCGCCAGCCGCACCTCGCGCAGAGCCTCGTCGATATCCTTTTCGCCGAGCCTCCCCTTCTGCCCCAGCCGGTGAAATACCTTCCCCAGTTTTTCGGACAGGATGTCAAACATGTGCCACCTCAGCCTCATTTTAGAGGACAAGACCCTGGTGGTCAAGCTGGCCCGGTTTGACAAGGCAAACCCTTTTGCACTATCTTTTAAGTCACAGCCCCTATCGAACCTGGGCTCATAGAGCGCCCCATTGCTCTTCGGGAGTGGAAACTGTGCCATCTCTGACCTTTTATGGCGGGGCAAATGAAATCGGCGGAAACAAAATCCTCCTGGAGGACGGCGACACCCGCCTCTTTTTCGATTTCGGCACCTCTTTTGCCCGGAGGTACCGCTACTTTGAGGAGTACCTCAAACCGCGTCCCATCACCGGCCTCCTCGACCCTCTGGAGATGGGGCTGCTGCCTCCACTTCGCGGCATCTATCGCCCGGATATGGAGCCTACTAGCGACCTGTGGCCTCGCTTCAGCTCCTCTCCCCTCTACCGGGAGCTATCCATCGATGGAGTGCTCCTGTCCCATGCCCATCTCGACCATAGCGGCTATATATCCTTCCTGCGCGACGATATTCCCATCTATGCCACAGCCATGACCGCCACCATCGCCAAAGCGATACAGGATAGCGGTAAAGGCGACTTCGAGAAAGAGGTTTGCTATGCTATCCCCAAGGAGGAAACCGACGGGATACTTCAGGCTGCCCACTGGCAAAAAGTCAGCGCCCGGCAGAGACCCTTCCACGTTCTTGACCTGCCTCCCCCCACCTCCCAGGCCCTGGCCTTCTGGGAGGCCACCCCCGGGGCTCGCGGGCTTCAGGTGTGTCCCTGGGAGGAGGTATGCAGGATTGGCTCCCTTCATCTTAAGCATTTCCCCGTGGATCACTCCATCTTCGGAGCCGCCGCCTTTGCCGTGGAGACCAGCTCGGGATGGGTCATCTACACCGGCGACCTGCGACGCCACGGGTGGAAGGGGCACCTGGTGGAGGAGTTTGCCACGGCCGCCTCTCATCTGAAACCTGTAGCCCTCATATGCGAGGGAACCAATATCGCGGGGAGCAGGGCAGCCAGCGAGGAGGAGGTATATACCGGGGCCCTTAAGGCGGTTGCCGGGGCTAAAGCCCTGGTCATCGCCGATTTCGGGCCCCGAAATGTGGAACGGCTGCTTACCTTTCGACAGGTAGCCGAGCAGACAAACCGCCGCCTGGTGATCTCGGCCCGGGATGCCTACCTGCTCCGGGCCATGAGATATGTATCCCAGGAGGTGCCTGACCCGGCCTCGGACGAGGTTATCGCCATTTATGAGAATGCCTAGGCGCAGCTGGACCGGTGGGAGAAAGGTATCCGCAGCGACTATAAGGCCAAGCTGGCCAGCGCCGAGGAAATCCACCGCCGGCAGAGGGACTACATCGTCTGCTTCAGCTTTTTTGACATCAACGAACTCCCCAGCATCATGCCTCAAGCGGGAAGCAGCTACATCTACTCATCGAGCGAGGTGTTCAACGAAGAGGGTGCCCTCGATATGAAGCGCCTTCACAACTGGCTGGATCACTTCGGCATTGCCGGGGTCGGCCTGCCCATTGAAGTGGAGCCGGGGAGGTGGGAGGTTCCAGAGGAGGAGACGGGGCTGCATGCCTCGGGTCATGCCACTGGGCCTGAGCTCCTCGACCTTATCACGGGCATAAAGCCCAAGATTCTAGTCCCCATCCATACGGAAAATCCGGGCTACTTTGAGCGGAACCTCAAGGGCACGGGCATAGAGGTTCGGCCTCCTGAATATGGCGGCAAAACGGTATTTCCCTGATCTTTGAGGAGGAGCGATGTGATCCCGGTTAAGCTGGCAGTGCGCAACTTCATGTGCTATCGAGATAATGTGCCACCCCTCTCCTTCGAGGGCATTCATGTCGCCTGCCTCTGCGGCGATAACGGCAATGGCAAGTCGGCGCTACTGGACGCCATGACCTGGGCGCTCTGGGGCAAGGCCCGGTCCAATAGCGCCGATGAGCTTGTTCACCTGGGGCAGGCGGAGATGGAGGTGGAGTTCGAGTTCGCTGTGGGGCCGCAGAGATACCGTGTCATCCGCAAATACAGCAAGCCCGCACCCAGGCGAGCCGGGAAGACGCTCCTTGAATTCCAGGTGGCCGGTGACGGGGAATTTAAGTCGGTGGCGGGTAACAGCCAGCGAGAAACTCAGCAAAGGATCATCGATAGCTTAGGCATGGATTACGACACCTTCATAAATAGCGCCCTCTTGCTCCAGGGCCGCGCCGACGAGTTCACCATGAAACAGCCGGCCCAGCGAAAGGAACTACTGGCTGACATCCTGGGGCTTTCCTATTATGACAAGCTCGAGGAGCGGGCCAAGAGCCGTGGCCGGGAAAATGAGAATCAACGCCGACAGCTCTCCAACGCCATCGCCGACATCGACCTTGAGCTAGCCACCAAGGCAGAGCACGAAGCCGAGCTCAAGGCGGCCGAGGAGGCACTGGTGGGCATCGATGACCAGATGGGGGCACAAGAGGCCCTGCTCGATAGCTTGCGCCAGAGGAAGCAGGAGCTGGTGAGTAAGCGGGAACGAATGGCTGAGATAGACAGGCGCCTCGATCTGGCCAGGCGGGAACTGGGCTACTGGGAAGATCAGCTGAAGAAGCACCGAGATAGGATCGCAGAGTTCCAGCAGGTGTTAGCGCAGCGCACGGCGATAGAGGAGGGATATGCCCGCTTCCTCGAGGCGAAGAGGACAAACGATGACCTGAATGAAAAGCTCAGGCTATCGCACGATATGAACGAGCACAAGGGGCAGTTGACCCAGGCTATCGAAAGGGCCAAAGGGGAGTTGGCCTCGGAGCTGAGGCTGGTTTCCAGTGGCATTGAGGAGCGGGAGGCCAGGTTCCGCAAGCTGCCCCAGTTAAGGGAGGAGCTAAGCCAGGGCCAAGCTCGATTGGGCGAGCTGGCGGATCAGGAGGCGGGGCTGGAGGAGAGGAAGCGGCGAATAAATGAACTCTCGGCCCAGCTCCATCGTCTGGAGTCCATGAACGCCCGGCTGAAAGAGGAGGTCGGGGCGCTGAAAGAGAAGCTCGATCTTCTGGCTCAGGGCGATGCCAGGTGTCCCCTGTGTGAGACCGAGCTGGGTGTTGAAGGACGGCAGCGTATAGAGGCCAAATATCAGGCGGAAGGACGGGCCAAGGCCGATGCCTACCGGGCCAACCAGGGAGAGATCGAGCGCCAGAGAAAAGAGCAACGGGATTGGGAGCGTGAAGTGACCGAGGTGGAGGGGAGAACAAGAAGGGAGCGGATAGCCAGCGAGAGCCGGATGATGGCTCTGCAGAGAGATATCGCCCAGGCCGAGCAGCTTGGCGCTGAGCTCACCCAGCAGAAGGCAAAGCTGGCGGAGATAGAGGCACGTCTGGCAAAGGGGGATTTCGCCGTTGTCGAGCAAAGATCGCTTCAAGACTTAGAGGGAAGGTCTCAGGCTCTTGGCTACGATGCCGACAAACACCGGGCGGTGCGCGGGCAGCTGGCCCAGCTCGAGAAGTATGAGGCAATCGGGCGAAAGCTTGAGGAGGCTCAAACGTCCCTGCCCCAGGAAGAGGCGAACTTATCGAAAGCCGAGGAACAAGCCTCCGGCAAGCTGCAAAGCCTCAAGGACGACGAGCAGGAAAAGGAAATCATAGCCGGTGAAATCGCCGCCTTACCCGATCTATCGAGCAGGCTCGAAGCCGCCGAGCGGGATTATAAAGGGCTGGTAGAGCGGCGACGCGACAGGCACGCCAAGCTGGTGGAGGCGCAACTCAGGCTGCACCGTTGCCTCGAGCTGGAGCAGACTAGACGGGAGAAAGCGAAGCTTCTGCGCCGGGCCTCGGAGGAGGAGGCTATCTACAAGGAACTGGCAGAGGCCTTTGGCAAGAAAGGCATCCAGGCCTGGATTATCGAAGAGGCCCTTCCCGAGATCGAGGCTGAGGCCAATAGGCTGCTGGGGCGGATGACAGACAACCGGATGCACATCGCCCTGGAAACGCAGCGGGAGGCCAAGACAGGGGGAGTCATCGAAACGCTGGATATAAAGATTGCCGACGAGCTGGGCACCCGCAACTATGAGATGTTCAGCGGCGGCGAGGCTTTCCGCATCAACTTCGCTCTCCGCATCGCCCTCTCCAAACTGTTGGCCAGGCGGGCCGGGGCACCACTGTCCACCCTGATTATGGACGAGGGCTTTGGCACCCAGGACAATGCCGGCAAGGAGAAACTCGTCGAAGCCATAAACTCCATCCAGGACGACTTTGAGAAGATAATCGTCATCACCCATATTGAGGAACTCAAGGATATGTTCCCGGTGCGCATCGATATCGCCAAGACCTCTGAGGGCTCAACCATCTCGGTGAACTGATCTACCCCCCCCGGGCCCCCGTTCTCCCCTGCCCTAACCGAGAGGCGGGGCCCTGTGGGCCCAGGGTCGCGCCCTCTCAAAGGCGGCCGAGGCCCGCAGCACCGTGACCTCATCCCCCCACCGCCCCACGATCTGCAAGCCTATAGGCAGCCCATCGGCGGAGAAGCCGCAGGGCACAGTAGCCGCAGGCTGCCCCGTCAGGTTAAAGGAGGTGGTGAAGGGGCAGGAACCCCAGAGGCGGTCTACCTCCCGGCCATCGATCTCCCGGGGCCTCTGCCCTACAGGGAAAGCGGGTACGGCACTGGTCGGGGTGAGCAGAAGGTCATAGCGCTCGAAAAACTCAACCATATGCATCCGGAAGCAGGCCAGGGCTCCCAGGGCCCGGGAGTATTCATACCCTGTGACCCTCCCCCCAACCTCCAAGGTTGATTTGACGTACGGCATGAGCTGCTCCGCGTGCTCCTCGAGGAGATGTCCCAGTGCCGCGTAGGTGTCCGCGAGCGCTATGGTGGCGAAGATGGAGAAGGGCTCTCCGCTGGCAGGCGTGGCCTCCTCGACATGGCAGCCCAGCGACTGGAACACATGGGCCGCTGACTGGGCCACAGAGCGCACCTGCGGGTCCACCCCGGCGTAGCCCAGGTCGGAACTCCAGGCCACGACCAGGCCCCCAAGCTCGCCATCGAGGGCATCAAGGAAACGGGGCGGCC
>JAUVWM010000091.1 GCA_030604105.1 Dehalococcoidaceae bacterium | reverse complement strand
GTGGATACAGAACCAAAGGGTCCTGGCGGTAACACCAAGACCGGAGTATAAACCGTTTTTCGACTTGGAATATCAAAACGCGTCACACGGCGTATTGCAGATGCGACCCCGAAGGGATTCGAACCCTCGATCTCCACCGTGACAGGGTGGCATGTTAGTCCGCTACACCACGGGGCCATAGTATATTAGCGGAAAGATAATCAATAACTTATCAAAATTTTATCAGCGCTACCTTCCCTTGTCAAGCAGGAGTATACGTGTACCGGCTCCGAATAGCATAGTCGGCTAGTGATGGCATGCTCCGCCTTTGGCTCTCACCTTAGAGGTATCTCTTAGGGTTCTCATCGAGGCCTTTCTGGCGGCCTGGGAGCAAAAGAGGTATTCTTTACACCTAAGTCCCTTTCTGCTAAACTTTTGTAACATGGGAGGAGTCCCGTGTTGAGGCAGGCCGAGGTGTTGCGTATGGGAAGTCGAGATTTTAGATGGCGAGAACGAAAGAAGCCTAAAAAGGACGCCAAGAAGGTCACCGGGGTCAGCGTACTGCCGCCTACTGAGACCGTAGAGGTGGTCAAGAAGGTGAAGAAGGAGCGGCGTGCCGACGAAGAGGAGTGAGAGCACGGCAGCCTACATGGAGCTTTACCGCAGCGGTGAACTCAGGAAACGGGTGGAGCGAGCTAAAGGGATGCTGGTAAGCTGCCGGGTATGTGCCCGCGGCTGTGACGTCAATCGCCTGGCAGGGCAAGTGGGCAAGTGTCATGCCTCCAGCCAAGTGGTAGTCTCAAGCTATGGGCCTCATTTCGGGGAGGAGGCACCGCTGGTCGGTTGGGGCGGCTCAGGAACCATCTTCTTCACCCATTGCAACCTGAGATGTGTCTTCTGCCAGAATTACACCATCAGCCAGCAGGGGGAGGGATATGTGGTGGACGAGGAGGAGCTGGCCGCGATGATGCTCTCCCTTCAGGCAAGGGACTGTCACAATATAAATCTGGTCAGCCCCAGTCATATGGTGCCTCATATCCTTACGGCGTTGGAGCTGGCTGTGGCCAAGGGGCTTTCTCTGCCCTTGGTTTACAACACCGGTGGCTATGACTCAGTAGAAAGCCTGAGGCTCCTCGACGGCGTGGTTGACATCTACATGCCGGACATGAAGTACTCGGACGAAGCATTGGCCCAGCGCTTCTCCGGGATTAAGGATTATCCCTCGGTGAATAGGATGGCGGTAAAGGAGATGCACCGCCAGGTTGGCGACCTCCAGATAGATGAGCAAGGCATAGCCACCCGGGGGCTATTGGTGCGTCACCTGGTTTTGCCCTACGCCCTGGCAGGAACCGAGGGGGTGGTGAGATTCCTGGCCCAAGAGGTCTCCCCCCACACCTATCTGAACATCATGGCCCAGTATCACCCGGCTCACCGAGCCTTCGCTTTCCCCCAGCTAGCACGCCCCGTGCTCAAGCAGGAGTTTCTCCAGGCGATAAACTTGGCTTGCCAGCATGGCCTGGAAAGGCTGGACAGGCTTCGTTCACCTTCCGCGGTTGGGCTGCGCTGAGAAACGAAGTCCCGTACCAGACAGGCCCAGGGGGACGCCAATGTCACAAGCATCTGTTTCGGCAGTAGTGTATGGCCGTGTTCAGGGCGTCTTTTTCCGTGGCTTCGTCTCCCGCCGGGCAAGAGCCCTGGGCCTGACCGGCTACGTGCGTAACCTTCCCCAGGGTGGAGTGGAGGTCAGGGCTGAGGGGGAAAGCGAGAAACTGGAGGAGCTGGTTGAACACCTTCGGGTTGGCCCCCCGGGGGCAAGGGTGGAGAGGGTCGAAGTCAACCGGTCGGAACCCACTGGGGGCCTCTCCCACTTCGAGATAAGATACTGACCGCAGCAAGGATATTATTCGCTCGCTGGCTCCTGAGGCAGGGGGCGCAATCCATAGTATCGATCGCTGTCAATGAGACGGCGGAGGACCGGAGGAGAGAGGCCGAGGGGACTGCCTCCCCGCATTTCCAGCAGTTGTGCCCATATCTCCTCCACATTCAGGGGCTGGTTGCCATTGGCCAGAAAGAGACGAAACACACTCTCCATGACGGGCAGCCTGGGGGCAAAGAAGCCCTCACTCTTGGAACAGCACTCCGCAACGCTGGCCAAAGTACTGTCGGCCAGGTCTTGCCCTTTCCCCGTCCCCAGTCGGCTGCGGCATGCCGGGCACAGCCGGCCCTGGACCAGGGCAGCCAGGGAACGCTCACTTTCCCGATACCAGTCCTGGTCGATAAAATAGCGCGGTTCGGCTTCTTCGGTAGTTATCTTGTCCTCCAGCAGCGCATGATTAGGGCTCAAGCTCCCCCCTGGCTTCTTCGATCAAGCCGAGGTATTCCGTCTGGAGCCCAGCAACCTCCGACGCCTCTAAGTCCACCTCGAATGGCTCGCCGACGAAGACCTTGCCGTATTCCTCAACTTCCCCCCGGGTAGGGTCGTCCCCGCTGATGAGCCGGTGGCGGGCATCGATAATCCCCAGGTCGAAGGGCAGGGTAAAATAGAGGTCGGCAACTACCCTGTGAATCCCAAGACTATGTAGCTCCCCCCGATATTTGCTGGCTGGAAGCAGGCTCAGAAGATTCATGATGCTGAAACTGCCGTTGTTGCCCAGGATCTTGAAGGGGGCCACCGTTATCAAATAGTCGCAGGATAGAACAACATTGGGCACCCATATGGTGGACAGGGCAAAGGGTCTGGCCAAGGGGTTCTCCACCTCAACCAAGATGCAATCCCTCACATCCAGGGTCAATACCCGGGGGAAATCGTAGCCCAGTTCCCGGTATATGACGTGCATCGACTCCCCACCTGCGGCTCCCTCCAGGAGTAGAATGTCAGCATCGCTTGCTTGCCTAATACCGGCTATTATCGTCTCCAGGATTTCCCGGCTGGTAGATATGGGAGGGGGCAGGGCATAGGCAGCATTGGTCTTAAGCAAAATCCGCCGTGCCCGGACCACTGCCGCCGGCGACTGGAAAATGAACTGCGCTGCGCTGAAAATCACCTCAACATCCCCCGCGCCCTCAGCTTTTCCTTCTCAACCAGATATCGAGGCTCCTCACCTCCCCAACATCGTGTAGCGCCGATATCATGCCCACCAGGGTCTTGGCTATGAACTCACGGGGAAAGGGGCTCAGCGGGACGGAGGCGCCATTGACGAAAAGGGCCATATCCTCTTCCTTCCCCCCGGCCAGGAAGCTCTGCTCAATAAAATCAGCCAGTCCCTGAAAATCGTCTGCGGAGTACCTGGGCACAGCGACATCTAGAGGTTCATCGCTGACAATGGCCAACAGCTGCTGCTGGGAACAAAGCAGGTCCTCCCCCAGCTCCTTGCGGTACACCTCGATCTTGGGCGCAGACCCATGTCTGAAGCCCTCGGCCAGGATAATGTCAAAGTCTCCGCCAATGAGGCGGGAGAGCTCCTCCAGGCTAGAATCCTGTGACACTGTCCTGATGAGGCCGAGCTTCTGGGGAGTGCTGATGACCGCAGCATCGCTCCCGGCCTGAATCAGGCGCCAGCTGTCCTTGCCCGGCTGATCCAGCTCCAGAAGGTGATCCGTGTGCTTGACCGCAGCCAGGCGATAGCCTCGCCGCTTGAGCTCCGCAATCAGGCCCTCCAGGAGCCTGGTCTTACCTGACCCCGACTTTCCGACAATACAGACGATGGGAGGCATTCCTCATCTCCTTCTCCCCCATAACTTGCGACAGAGGGCTATATCTCTTCCTGGCCCCACCCCAGCATCATCACCTGAACTTCATCCCCCTCCCTGACCTGGGCCACATCCTCAGGGACAATGGCCAAGGCGTTGGCCCGCGCCATTGAGGTCAGGACCCCCGAACCCTGGGGCCCGGCCAAGCGAGCGAAATACTGACCGTGGCGTTTGCTGAGGACGACCCGGGAGAAGACACGGCGTCCATCCCTATTTTCGATCTGGCCCTCCATGATGGCAGGCACCGTTGACCGGGATAGGTCCTTCCTGCCCATCATCTTGAGGATAGCCGGCCGGGCGAAGAGCTCGAAGGTGGTCATAGAGCTCACCGGATTGCCGGGAAAGCCGAGATGGGGCACCCTTCTCGCCCCGCCGTCTGCCCTGAAGGCCCCGAAAGCCAGGGGCTTGCCCGGCTTCATGCGCACGGTCCAGAAGGCGATCTCCCCCTCCTCGGCCAGAACATCCTTCACCATATCGTAGTCTCCCAGCGACACCCCGCCGGAGGTGACGAGCAGGTCTGACTCCAGGCCCCTGTGGATCCTGTCCTTCAATGCCTCAACCTTATCCGGGGCAATCCCCAACACCTTGGGGATGGCGCCGCAGGCCATAACCTGAGCGGCGAGAGTGTAGGTGTTGCTGTTGTAAATCTTGCCCGGCGCTAGGGGCTCGTGGATGTCCACAAGCTCATCGCCGGTGGCCAGAACCGCTACCACCGGGCGGCGAGTGACCGAGACCACCCCTCGCCCCAGCGACGCCAGCACCCCAATCTCTGGGGGGCGGAGCAAGATGCCTCTGCTTAAGACCAACCCCCCTTTAGCGATATCCTCCCCCGCCCGTCGAATGTTCAGCCCCGGCGGCACCTGGCAGCAGATGCCGATCTGGGAAAGGGGGGCGCTGGATGCCGCCCGGCGACTTACCTCATCGCTATCCTCAAACCGGACCACGCCGTCAGCACCGGGGGGCAGCGGCGCCCCGGTCATGATGCGGATAGCCGTTCCCGGACTTACCTCCTGCTCGCTTATGGAGCCGGCGGCAACCTCCCCAATGACGCGCAGGATTCTGGGGGCGGACGTGTTGGCCCCCTGGGTGTCAGCCGCCCGCACGGCGTAGCCGTCCATGGCGGAATTATCCAGGGGCGGGACATCGATAGACGAGTGTATATCCTCGGCCAGCACCTGGCCCAGGCACTCCAGAATGGGCTTCTCCTCCGGCTCAAGCACCTTGACATAACCCAAGATTTCCTCAAGCGCTTGTTCCACGCTAATCATCGGGGTTGCCTCCAGCCAGGGCTCTAGCCCTTTCCAGATCGGCCGCGGTATTGATATTGAAAAAGCTAAGGCGCTCCGGGTCGAACCTGTCAATCTCATCCTCCTCAACATATCTCACCCTTATCTGGTTGAAGAGGTCGGTGATCCTCAAGTTGTTCTGCTGGAGCAAGGCCTCAATCGCAGCCAGACAGCTCTTGGAGTAGACAGCATGAAGCGGCTCCAGCAGCTTAGTTATCCTGGGAATAACCGCATCAAAGCGCGGGCAAAGCCGGATCAGGTAGCGCAGTAAGGCAAGGTTGAGGAAAGGCATGTCGCAGGCAACAACCAGGTTATGAGAGCGGTCCGAGGCCAAGAGCCCGGTATAGATGCCGCCCAGGGAGCCCTTGCCCGGGTAAATATCAACCACCTTGCTGGTCTCAAGGTGGGGAGGAAGGGGGGGAAGGGACTGCCCCGGAGCAGCTACCAGGATGACCCTGTCCGTGAGGGGGGCAAGACGAGTCACCACCCGCTGGAGCAGGTTCTCACCATCGATTGTCTCAAAAACCTTGTCTCTTCCCAGTCTCAAGCTTTTGCCGCCAACAAGAACAATGGAAGCCACAGCCAAGCCTTCTATTTTCCGTCTCCCACTCTAAAATACTATTCTAGCATCATAGGCAGTGATTTTGAAGGGGGTCAAGTGCGCAGGGCGGCTCCCAGCTCCCGGTGCAATCTCTCCAGGATCTGCCGCTGCGACTCATCAACTTCCTCATCGGTCAAGGTCCTGGTGGGCGATTGGTAGACGATCCTGTAGGCCAGGGACTTTTTGCCCGGCGCTACCTGCCTCCCGGTGTAGACGTCGAAAAGGGTGACCTGGGCCACCAGGGGGAAGCTTTCGATCAGGCGCCTGAGGCTTTGCGCCGCCAAACCTGAGTCCACAACCAGGGCGATGTCCCGCACCGTACCCGGGTAGCGGGGCAGCGCCTGATACCTGCGAGGCTTCAGGCTCAGGGGCAGAAGCTCGGCCAGGTCGATCTCGATGAGGTAGACGGCACCCGAGACATCGAAGGCACCGGCCACTTTGGGGTGCAGCTCCCCGACGACCCCCCCCCCCCGCCCCCCCACAACCACCACCCCCGCCCCGCCCCGGTGCAGGGTTTCCGCCACCATAGCCACCAAACTCCCCTCCACCCCCACCCATGAGAGCCGGG
>JAUVWM010000164.1 GCA_030604105.1 Dehalococcoidaceae bacterium | reverse complement strand
AGTGGCGGCAATAACTCAGGCATCCGAATCGGCGTCATAGGTCCAGCCACCGGCAAAGCGGTAGAGGAGCGAGGCCTACGCCCTGACTACCTGCCGGAGGTTCATACCAGCGAAGGGTTCGTAGCCGGGCTCAGAAACTGTGATATCGCCGGCCACTATTTCCTGCTCCCCCGAGCCGACATAGCCACCAAGGAGTTGGCTGAAGGAATTGCTCGGTTTGGAGCACAGGTGGATGAGGTGACTGTATACATGACTGTGCCGGCGACAGAATCTGCTTCCCAAGCAAGGCAGATGCTCTCAGCCGGGGAAATCGATATCGTCGCCTTCACCAGTTCCTCGACCGTGACCAATTTGCTCGCCCTACTGGGCGATGAGCGGTGGGCACTGGACCGAGCCAAAATTGCCTGCATCGGTCCCAAGACGGCTGATACCGCCGAAAAAGCGGGGCTGAGGGTGGACATAGTTGCCCAGGAACACACCATCCCCGGTCTGGTGGAAGCTATTGAGCAGTACTTTACGAGGAAGGAAATCGAGTGACTGGTTTTCCCCAGCTACGTTTACGCCGTCTCCGCCGGACGGAGCCCCTCCGGGCGTTGGTTCGAGAAACCCGCCTTGAGGTCAGGGATCTGGTCTACCCCCTCTTCGTCATAGAAGGCAGTGGGGCAAAGCAAGACGTCGCTTCAATGCCGGGCATCTTTCGCTTCTCTGTCGATCTATTGCCCAAGGAGGTCAAAGAGGTGGCCAAACTTGGAGTTCCGGCGGTGCTCCTTTTCGGCATACCCGACCATAAGGACGATGTCGGCTCTGCCGCCTATCACCCCGCAGGAGTCCTCCAGCGAGCAATAGGCACAATCAAAGGGTCGGTGCCCGAGTTATTGGTGGTGACCGACGTTTGTCTCTGTGAGTACACCAGCCACGGTCACTGTGGCATAGTAGTTGATGGCTATGTTGACAACGATCGCACCCTGGAGCTTTTAGCCAGGACGGCACTATCCCATGCCGAGGCCGGCGCTGATATAGTGGCACCTTCGGACATGATGGATGGAAGGGTTAAGGCGATTCGAGAGGTGCTGGACGAGAATGGATTCCATCATATTCCCATTCTTTCCTATGCCGCAAAATACGCCTCCGCCTTCTATGGGCCATTCCGTGAGGCCGCTGAGTCAACGCCAGAGTTCGGTGATCGCCGATCTTACCAGATGGATCCACCCAACTGGAGAGAGGCCTTGAGGGAGGTGGAGCAGGATATAGCTGAAGGGGCGGACATGGTTATGGTCAAGCCCGCTTTAGCTTACTTAGACGTTATACGCAAGGTGCGGGACGCCACGAATTATCCCTTGGCCGCCTTCAATGTGAGCGGCGAATATTCAATGGTGAAAGCGGCAGCACAGCGCGGCTGGATAGATGAAAGAGGGGCGATCCTGGAAGTTCTAACCGCCATCAAGAGAGCAGGGGCCGACATTATCATCACCTACCATGCCAAGGAAGCCGCTTCCTGGCTATGACCGGCTTGAGGATCAAAAGATGAAGGACCTGAAGCGCTCCCAAGGACTCTTTGATGAGGCGCAACGCTATTTGCCCGGGGGCGTCAATAGCCCGGTACGCGCCTTTAAGGCAGTTGGTGGAAATCCGCCGTTTATAAAGCGGGCTCAGGGCTCCCGAATCTACGATGAAGACGGCAACGAATTCATAGACTTCGTTTGTTCCTGGGGCGCGCTGATCCTGGGACATTCTCATCCCCAAGTCGTAGATGGGCTGAAAAGGGCGGTGGAGCGGGGTACCAGCTTTGGTGCGCCAACCGAACTGGAGACCACCCTGGCAAAGATGATCTGCGATGCAATTCCCTCGATCGAAATGGTTCGCTTCGTTAACTCAGGGACAGAAGCCACCATGAGCGCACTGCGTCTGGCCCGGGCGTTCACCGGGAGAGACAGAATAGTGAAGTTCGCCGGTGGCTATCATGGCCACTCAGACGGTCTGCTGGCCAAGGCCGGGTCTGGGCTGGCTACCCTGGGAATACCGGACAGCCCAGGCGTGCCCTCAAGTTATGCTCAGGATACGCTGGTCGCCCCTTTCAATGATACCGAGGCGCTCAGGCACCTGTTCCAACGCTATGCCGAGGAGATCGCAGCGGTAATAGTTGAGCCAGTGGCGGCTAACATGGGTGTAGTGCCACCCCAGCCTGGATTCTTGGAAAGCCTTCGCCAGTTGACCACAGAGGTCGGGGCTCTCCTTATTTTCGATGAAGTGATCACCGGCTTTCGCCTGGCTTACGGAGGAGCGCAGACACTTTATGGGATAACTCCGGATCTAACTTGCCTGGGAAAGATTAGTGGACAGGGAAACCTTCGACCATGTGCAGGCTCTCCTCAAGGAGCGGGCCCCAGCTTGTCTGCATCCGCGACGGGTGGCCAGCAACTATCTCTTGAGCGGTCTCGCCCGCTGTGGAACCTGCGGCAAGGCTCTCATCGGTCAGGAGGCCAAAGCTGGCCGCTTCGCCTACTATGTCTGCGGCACTCTGCTAAAGAAGGGCGCCGGCACCTGTGATGCTCCCTATCTTAACAGTCGGAAATTCGAGGACCTGGTGCTGGACAAGATAAAAGAGCGTATCCTAACCGAGGAGAACCTGCGGGAGCTGGTGCGTCTGGTCAACGAGGAGATGGACGCATCCGCAGGGGACTATAAACAAAAGCTGGATACCATTGAAGAAGAGCT
>JAUVWM010000098.1 GCA_030604105.1 Dehalococcoidaceae bacterium | reverse complement strand
TGAGGCGGGCGAGCCCAAAATGTTCCCCGGCCTGGACGACTACAAGGACCCGCGCAATATCGGCAGATGGACGGAGAAAAGGGCCAAGGAACTGGGCCTGGAGCTACCCTCCCCGGTAGAGGAGATGATCCAGGCGGCACGGCAGGGCGAGATGCCAGACTCCGTGAAGGACCTATAGCATGGCCTCGCCGCAGGAAACGCCCCACCGATTGCTGCGTATCGTGGATGCCAACCTCAACCGCATCGGGGAAGGACTGCGCCTGCTGGAGGATATAGCCCGCTTGCTCCTGAACGACGCCTCACTCAGCGCCGAGCTTAAAGGGATGCGCCACCAGCTGGTGGGGGGCGAAGTCGGGGTCCAAGAACAGCTTGTCTCCGCTCGGAACGCAGCCGAGGATGTAGGCAGCAACCTAGAGGTGCCCGGTGAAGGGCATCGACGCGATCTTCCCGCTCTGGTGATGGCCAACTCCCGAAGGGTACAGGAATCACTTCGGGTTTTGGAGGAGCTGGCCAAACTCCCCACCCTGACCCCGCCCCTGGACCAGGCAAGGTTCAAGCAGTCTCGATTCAGGCTCTATGAGCTGGAGCAAAGGCTGCTCTCCAAGGTACTGCGCCACGATAAACTGGAGCGAGTGGAAGGGCTCTATGTCATCATAGATAGCCAGGCCCTAAAGGGTCGCAGCCAGGCCGAGGTCACCCGCCAAGCGCTCCGGGGAGGAGCCAGGGTGATCCAGCTGCGCGATAAGCAGCATAGCAGAAGGGAGCTGCTGCCCATAGCCCAAGAGATGAAGAAGCTCTGCGCCCAGTGCCAAGCCCTTTTTATCATTAACGACTATCTCGACCTGGCCCTGGCGGTCGATGCCGATGGACTCCATATCGGCCAAAGCGACCTGCCCCTGCCCGCCGTGCGCCGCGAGCTGCCCATAGACAAGATTGTAGGCTGCTCCACAGCCACCCTGGCCCAGGCCCTTCAGGCCCAGTCGGAGGGCGCCGACTACATTGCCGTGGGCCCCATCTACCCCACCCCGTCGAAAGAGACCCCCAGCCTGGCCGGGTTGGATACCCTGCGCCGCATCAACCAGGAGGTATCCCTGCCCCTGGTCGCCATCGGCGGCATCGACAAGGACAATATGGCCCCGGTTCTGGCCGCCGGCGCCAGCGCCGTGGCCGTCATCAGCGCCGTGCTGGGAGCGCAGGATGCGGAGACAGCAAGCCGCGAGCTGGCGGCCAGGATCGAGGCGGAGAGGAAGGACCAAGGTGGACAGCATAAGAGATGACCTGGAAGCCATCGCCGAAGGGATTCGCCAGGACTTCTCGGGCAAGGACAGCGCCCGAGAGAAAGGGCTAAGCCTCTGCCGCGAGACCATCCGCCACAGCAGCGATGCCATCCGCAGCCTGCACCGCCAGGAATATGAGCTGGCCGGGAGGACGCTTTCTTCCGCAGGCAGCCGTCTTGATGAGGTGAACCACATCCTTGGCGATCATCCCGACCTCCTTCATAGCGGCTTTGTCCACGATGCGCAGAAAGAGTTCGCCGAGGGAAGCATCACCCTGGCCCTGGTCACCGGCAACCCCCTGCCTGCCCCCGCCAGCTTGGGCGTGAGCCCTGCCGCCTACCTTAACGGCCTGGGCGAGGCGGTGGGCGAACTGAGGCGCTATCTGCTTGACAGCATGAGAAAAGGCGAGCTTGCCCCCTGCGACAGGCTGCTGGAAGCCATGGACGATATCTATGGTGTGCTGGTAACCATGGATTTCCCCGATGCCATGACCAAGGGTTTGAGACGCACCACCGATGCGGTTCGGGGCATACTGGAGAAGACCAGGGGCGAGCTCACTATGGCCCTGAGACAAAGGGACCTGGAGAAGAGACTGGCGAGCTTTGAGGAGCGGGCCTCCTCAGGGAAAATGTGAACCTGGCAGTTCGTTTATTGACCCAGGCCCCCAAATTATGATAGAGTAAGGCGTCAAGCGTAAATATGAATCTTGCCACCAAGGGCAGAGAGGACTGGGGAGGTCGGCAACCAGCCTTTCTTTTTGCCCTGAGCCGGGTTCTTTCTGGAGGTTGATGGCTTGGATCCCGTATTCTGGGCGGTAATGGCCGGAGTCTTGGCCCTGGGTTTTGCCGCATTTCTCGTCTCCTACGTACTTAGGAGTGAGAAGGGCTCGCCTCGAATGCAGGAGATATCGGCAGCCATCCAGGAAGGCGCCCTGGCCTTCCTCAGCCGGGAATATCGCATCCTGGCTATATTTGTGGTATTGGCGGCCATCGTCCTGGGAGTGATCCCCGACCTGGGGTGGTTGGTATCCCTGGCCCTCGTCTTCGGCGCCGTATGTTCCGGCCTTGCCGGCTTTATCGGCATGAACGTAGCCATCAGGTCCAATGCCCGAACCGCCGCCGCCGCCGAAAGGAGCCTAAACCACGGGCTCAGGCTCTCCTTCCGCGCCGGCGCGGTGATGGGGATGTGCGTGGTCGGCATCGGCATCCTGGGCTTGAGCGTGCTCTACTTCGCCTTCCACAATCATGACGATTTTCTCAAGATCATCCCCGGCTTCGGGATGGGCGCCTCCTCGGTGGCCATCTTCGCCCGAGTTGGCGGCGGCATCTTTACCAAAGCCGCCGATACCGGAGCCGACCTGGTGGGCAAGGTGGAGAAGGGCATCCCTGAGGACGACCCCCGCAATGCCGCCGTTATCGCCGACTTCGTGGGCGATAACGTGGGCGATGTGGCCGGCATGGGCGCCGACCTGTTCGAGTCCTACGTAGATTCCATCATCGCCACCATGACCCTGTCCATGGTAGCCTTCTTCGTAACTACTAACGGAGTCCCTTTGGACAATCCCCTGGCCCCGGATGCAGCCACCGCCTGGCACCTGCCCATGATGATAGCCGCCGGAGGCATTCTGGCCTCGGTTATCGGTGCCTTCCTGGTCAGGGTAGGCGAAAAGGCGGAGATGGGGGCACTCCTGGGCGCCCTGCGCCGAGGCACCTTCGCCGCCTCGATCCTCACCGGCCTCCTCTCCCTGCTTGCCATCGAGCTTCTTGACGTGAATATAGATGTATTCTGGGCGGTGCTTGCCGGTCTGGTGGCCGGCGTCCTCATCGGGGAGAGCACCAATTACTTCACCTCCTACACCTTCGGGCCGACGCGGCGCATCTCGGAAGCCTCGCAGACCGGGGCCGGGACCACGGTGGTCTCCGGGTTCGCCAATGGCCTCATGAGCAACTTGCCCCCCGTCATACTGGTGGCTGCGGCCATCCTCATCGCCAACCACTTCGCCAGCATCTACGGCATCGCCATCGCCGGCATCGGCATGCTCTCCACGCTGGGCATTACCCTGGCCACCGATGCCTACGGCCCCATAGCCGACAATGCCGGTGGCATTGTGGAGATGTCCGACCTGCCGCCGGAGATCAGGGAGCGAACCGACGCCCTTGATTCCCTGGGCAATACCACGGCGGCCACGGGCAAGGGTTTCGCCATCGGGGCAGCGGCGATCACCGCCCTGGCTCTCATGCTATCCTACGCCCTGGCAGCAGAGATCGCGCAAATGGGGACAGGCGGGATCGAGTTGGTGGACCCGGAGAAGATCAGCCTGCTCAACGCCCCGGTAATAGCTGGTCTCCTCATCGGAGCCATGATGCCCGCCGTCTTCTGCTCCATGACCTTGACCGCAGTGAGCCGGACCTCCCACTCCATAATCAATGAGGTCAGGCGTCAGTTCCGGGAGATAAAGGGGTTAATGGAGGGGGAAGCCAAGCCGGAATACGGCAAATGCGTTGATATCTGCACCCGGGATGCCCTGAGAGAGATGATCGTCCCCGGCCTGATGACCATTGGCGCCCCCATAGTTGTCGGCTTCGTGCTGGGCAAATATGCCCTGGCGGGGTTTTTGATCGGCGCCACCGCCAGCGGCTTCATCCTGGCCGTAACCATGGCCAATGCCGGCGGCGCCTGGGATAATGCCAAGAAATACATAGAGACTGGTTTCTTCGGCGGCAAGGGCTCGGACGCCCATAAAGCGGCGGTCATCGGCGATACCGTGGGCGACCCGATGAAGGACACTTCAGGGCCATCGCTAAACATCATGATAAAGCTGATGTCGATAGTGGCCCTGGTCATGGCGCCGGTTCTGGTGGACGTGAACGGAATCTTCGATTGAGGTCGTCCCCGGCCTCGACCTACTCCTTCAAGAACGGGTTCCAATCCCGCTCCACGCCGATGGTGCTCTGAGGACCATGTCCGGGGAGGACGATGGTCTCATCGGGCAAGGGCATAAGCTTGGTCTTTATGCTCTCCATCAACCGCTCAAAGCTGCATCCGGGGAAATCCGTCCTGCCGATGCCGAAGTTGAACAGGCTGTCCCCACTGAATACCACCCCATGCCCGTAGAGGCTGATACCGCCCGGGCTGTGCCCCGGGGTATCGAGCACCAAGAAGCGCAGCTCGCCAATCTCTATGCTGTCGCCCCCCCTAAGGGGCCGATCCGGCTCGGGGGGAGGATCGCCGGAAGTGCCCAAGAGCTTACCGGCAAATCGCGCCTGGGCGCCGAGCGTGTCCGCCTCGCTGGGATGCATGGCGAACCCGGCGCCGGTGGCCTCCTTCAGCTGCCTGGCGGCCAAAAAGTGATCGAGGTGAGCATGGGTGGCCACGATAAGCTTTATCGTCAGCCCCAGCTCCCGAACGCTGTCCAGGACAGCCTCAGCCTCCCCAGCGGGATCGACGATCATCCCCTCCCCACTCACCTCCGAGCCCACGATGTATAAATTAGTGTAAAAGGGCGCTACTTCAAAGCATTTCAGAATCATAGGCCATCTCCCTCCTATTGTTTAATATCCGGCGTCCCCTGTCAAGCCCTTGCAATTTTATCCTGAAGCTGGTAACTTTTAACCTGGGCATCAGATATGGCAAAGCAAGCACCAGGCAAAGTGAACATGGAAAAGATCGTGTCCCTGTGTAAGCGGCGTGGTTTCATCTTCCAGAGCAGCGAGATCTATGGCGGACTGGCCAACTGCTGGGACTACGGGCCGCTGGGCGTGGAGTTGAAGCGCAATATCAAGGAAGCCTGGTGGCGGGCTGTGGTTCAGCAACGGGATGATATGGTCGGCCTGGACGCCAGCATACTGATGCATCCACAAACCTGGGTGGCCAGCGGCCACGTCGAGGGTTTTGCCGACCCCCTGGCCGAGTGCAAGGCATGCCATCTGAGGTGGCGGCCAGATGATATCAAGGATGGAAAGTGTCCTGCCTGCAGCGGTGAGCTAACCGAGTCCCGCCTATTCAACCTGATGTTCAAGACCTCCGTGGGAGTGGTTGAAGAGGAGGCAGCGGAGCTCTACCTGCGCCCGGAGACGGCCCAGGGCATCTTCGTCAACTTCGACAACGTGCTCACCGCGACCCGCAACAGGCTGCCCTTCGGCATCGCCCAGATAGGAAAGGCCTTCCGCAATGAGATGACGCCGGGCAACTTCATCTTCAGGACCCGCGAGTTCGAGATGATGGAGATCGAGTACTTCGTGAGGCCGGGGACAGACGAGGAGTGGCTCCAGTACTGGACCGAGGAGCGGCTCAACTGGTACACCGGATTGGGGGTCAAGAGGGAGAACCTCAGGCTGCGCCAGCATGCCCCCGATGAGCTTGCCCACTACGCCCGGAAGTGTTACGATATCGAATATCTGTTCCCTATGGGATGGTCAGAACTGGAGGGTATCGCCAACAGGGGTGACTTCGACCTGATGCAGCACGCCAGCTCCAGCGGCAAAAGGCTGACCTATTTCGATGAGGAGAGCGGGGAGCACCTCGTTCCCTATGTGATCGAGCCTTCAGCCGGGGTGGACCGCTCGGCGCTGGCCTTCCTGGTCGATAGCTA
>JAUVWM010000100.1 GCA_030604105.1 Dehalococcoidaceae bacterium | reverse complement strand
GCATGTGCCATAAAGAGGGTGGGCAGGCCAGAGGACATCGGCAAGGCAGCCGTCTTCCTCGCCTCCGAATGCGCCGGCTACATCACCGGGCAGACGCTGAGCGTGACCGGCGGCATAATGTCCTGAGCCTGACATCCGGGGAAGACAGGGTTTCAAGGTCAATCTTGACCTGAGCCCGTTCGCCTGCTATACTAGCCGGGCAAAGCCGGGCCATCGAGGGGAAAGGTCTGGCCACCGGCTTTGCGGGTGCTGGGGAATCGTCTAGCGGTAGGACAGCGGACTCTGGATTTTCTGCCCAATCTTTTTTGTTGGGGGATAGTCTAGCGGTAGGACGCGTGGCTCTGGACCACGAAGGCGAGGTTCGAGTCCTCGTCCCCCAGCCATTTTATGGCGCATTCGTCTAGCGGTCCAGGACACCTCCCTCTCAAGGAGGAGATCACCGGTTCGAATCCGGTATGCGCTACCAGCTATCCGACCACGCGAGCTGGGCGGGGGGCCTCGCTCTCCAGCCCAGATTACAGGAGCCAATCTCCGCGTAGCCAGCAACCGCCCCGGCTCTTCCGGCCATGCCCTTGCCCACCCCACCAACACCTGATATACTTGGCTACCGGAGGCGGCAGCGCCTCGGCGGGGGAGACTGGATGATCGATCTTGGCTTTACCGAGCAGCAGAAACTGATGCAGCACACCATCCGCGAGTTTCTGGCCAAGGAATGCCCGCGGGAGCTGGTGCGTGATATCGAGGATAACAAGCGCGATTACTCGCCGGAGATGTATCGCAAGATGGCCGATTTGGGCTGGTTAGGCCTTCTCATTCCGGAGCAGTACGGCGGCATCGGAGGGGACTGGGTTGATGGTGCCCTCTTCTACGAGGAGGCCGGGCGGGCCCTGCTACCCGGCCCCCACTGGAGCAGCGCCGTGCTGGGCAGCCAGGCCGTCCTGACCTTCGGCAACGAGCGGCAGAGAGAAGAACTGCTGCCCAAGATCGCCGAGGGCGAGATCATAATTACCGTTGCCCTGGCCGAGCCAGAATTCCGCTGCGACATCACCGAGCTATCCACCACAGCCAAAGCCCAAGGCGGCAGCTACCTTGTGAACGGGACCAAAATTTTCGTGACCAGCGGTCACCTGGCAGATCGCCTGATTGTGGTGGCGCGTATGGAGGGCGGCGAGGGAAAGGCTGTGAGCCTGTTTCTCGTCGAGCCAGATGCGCCAGGTGTCGCCGTGACCCCTATGCAAACCCTGGGCGGGGAAAGGCTCAGCGAGGTCGTCCTCGATAACGTTCGGGTGCCCGGTGACAGCGTGCTCGGCTCCATAGGAGATGGGGAAGGCATCGAAGAGGTCGTAGATAAAGCCAACCTGATGCTCGCCGCTGAGATGCTGGGCGGGGCCCAAGTGGCGCTGAACCTGGCGGTGGAATATTCCAAGCAACGCATCGCCTTCGACAAGCCCATCGGCGCCTTTCAGGCGCTGCAGCACAAGATGGCCAATATGCTCGTGGAGATCGAGTGTGCTCGGGGGATCATCTACTATGCCGCCTGGCTCACAAGCCAGGGGAGGCCGGCAGCAGCCGAGCGAGCCATGGCCCAGTTTCAGGCTGGAGAGGCCTACGGCTTCGCCACCCGTGAGGCAACCCAGATATTCGGCGGCGTCGGTGTGATGAAAGATGCCGATATCACCCTCCACTTCCGCCGAGCCAAGATGCGTCAGCTCTCGCTGGCACCGCCCGAGGTGCTGCGGGAGAGGATGCTCGCTCCACTGGCAATATAGGAGGCAACTGTGGATTTCACCCTCACTGAGGAACAGCTGGCATGGCAAGAGGAGGTCCGTGAGTTTTTCAGGAGCACGGTGAGCGAGGAGCTTTTGGATCGGGTTGAAGAGGACGGGACTGAATGGGACCAGGAGCTTTACCAAGCCCTGGCCGACAAGAAATATACCGCCATCGGCATCCCCGAGGCTTACGGAGGCATGGGGATGGGCTTCACCGAGCTAGCCATATTCAATGAGGAGGGGGCGCGGGCCAGCCTGCCTCACGGGGTGTCAAGCATCTTCGGCACCACGTGCCAATGGGTGGCTGTGGCCGTCATCCGCCTGGGCACAGAGGAGCAGAAGAGACATTACCTGCCCCGGCTCATAAGTGGAGAGTATCGGGTGGCACTGGGCCTGACCGAGCCGGGGTGTGGCTCCGACCTGGCGGCCGTCGATCTGCGCGCCGTACAGGACGGGGACGATTTCATACTGAACGGCCAGAAGATCTTCAACAGTGGCCACCTGGCAACGCACCTGATCACCGTGTCTCGCACCGACCCCAGCGCCCCCAAGCATAAGGGCATCAGCCTCCTGCTTGCCGACTTGAGGGCGGAAGGAGTGGAGATATACCCTGTCATCACCATCAGAGGTTGGAAGCGCACCACCGTGGTCTTCGAGGATGTCCGTGTCCCCAAGACAGCCCTTCTCGGTCAATTGAATAGAGGCTGGTACGACCTGATGTCCGTCATGGATATGGAGCGCTCCGGGATGTCCTCCGTGGCGGAGAGAGAGGTCTCTTTCGACAAGATACTCCAATATGTCAAGGAGGCCAAGCGAGACGGGAAGCCGCTGGCGGAGTATCCGGCGGTCAGAAGCGCCCTGGCCGATATGTACCGGGAGATCGTAGTCGGTCGGCTCCTCTCGCAGCGGGTGATCTGGCTTCAAGCAACAGGGCAGGACGCAACCTCGCTCGCCTCTTTCCAGAAGCTGTTCAACAGCGAGGCCGCGGAGAGGTTGACCCTGGCCGCCATGGACATCATCGGGCCTCTCACCTTGCTGGAGTGGCGCAATGCCGGGGAGACCAACAAGAGATGGGCACCCCTGAAGGGCCTGCTGAACACGATGTACAAGGATTTACGCATCGGTCAGATCTACGGCGGGACCTCGGAGATACAGCGCAACATCATCGCCACCAGGGAGCTGAGATTGCCCAGGGGCTGACCGCCCCTCTGGTCAGGAGCGGGGGGGGGATCGGCGCACGTTGGAGCCGAGCCGGCCCGGCTCGATGCTAGCAAATAGAAGGAGACCTTAGAGAGATGGTAGGCATAGTTTCTTACGGAGCGTACGTACCCCTGTACCGGCTGGAACGCAAGCGGATAGCCGAAGCCTGGGGCGGCGGAGCCCCCGCTGGGGAGAAGGCAGTCGCCAATGACGATGAGGACAGCCTCACCATGGGGGTGGCGGCGGCCTTTGACTGTCTGGGCAACGGAGAAGAGCACAAGATAGACGCCGTATTCTTTGCCTCCACCACACCACCCTATAGGGAGAAACAGTCAGCGAGCATACTGGCCAGCGTGCTCGATGTCGGCGAGGAGGCCCTGACCATAGACTTCGGCAACTCCCTGAGAGCAGGGACGAACGCCATAATGGCTGCCATGAGCTTCATCGCCGGCCAGCCAGGCAAGAAAGTCCTGGTCATTGTCTCGGACCTCCGGGTGCCGGCCCCCAATTCAGATATGGAGCTCACGGTAGGAGATGGGGCAGCCGCTTTCCTGCTTGGGGACTCGGAGCTGGGCGTAACTCTGGACGGAAGCTACACCACCACCAGCGAGTTTCTGGATATATGGAGGAGGGACGACGAGCGCTACTATCGGACCTGGGAAGACCGCTTTATCCTGCAAAGAGGGTACTTCGAAGTCATGTCCCGGGGCATTTCCGGGCTGATGAAGAAATACGAGCTTGAAGCCGGTAATTTCGCCAAGGCCGTTATATACGCCCCCGATCTCAGAAGGTCCACCGAGATAGCCAGACAGATGGGCTTTGATCCCAAGACACAGCTTCCCCCGCCACTATTTGACTCAATGGGCAACACCGGCAGCGCCTTCGTCCCCATGATGCTGGTGGCCGCCCTGGAGGAAGCCAAGGCCGGCGACAGGCTGCTGCTGGCCAACTACGGAGATGGCTGCGATGCCCTGGTGCTGACCGTTGGCGAAAGAATAGACGGACTGCGAGACAGGCGCGGGATCAAGCGCCACCTGGCATCCAAGGCCATGCTGGCAAACTACGCCAAGTATGCGCGCTTTCGCCAGCTCATAGACCTGGGGGTAACGCTCATCCCGCGGGTAACCTCTTACCTGCCCATAACGTGGCGGGACCGCAAGCAGATCTACGGCTTGTATGGCCACAAGTGCCGGCGCTGCGGCACCGTGCAGTATCCTATGCAGCGGATATGCACCCAGTGCCAGGCAAAAGACGACTTCGACACCATTAAGCTGCCGCGCAAGGGGACCCTGTTCACCTTCAGCATGAGTGAACGGGCCGAGGTGGCCGACCCCCCGTGGGTCAACTGCATCATCGACATCGAAGGAGGGGGCAGGATTCCCCTGGGCATGACCGACCGGGGCTCACACGAAGTCGAGGTGGGTATGCCACTGGAGTTCACCTTCAGGAATCTGCACGCCGGCTCGGGATATAACAACTACTTCTGGAAATGCCGGCCCATAAGGGCATAGGGCGCCGATAGACAGATACAAGATAAAGGTGTAGGAGGGCAACTAGGAAATGGAAAGCATAGCGAACAAAGTTGCCATAGTGGGTATGGGTTGCACCCAGTTCGGTGAGCTATGGGACAAAGACCCCTTTGACCTGGTGGTCGATGCCACCTACCTGGCATTCGAAGACGCCGGGGTGGGACCCAAGGACATCCAGGCAGCCTGGGTGGGCACTCAGTTCTCCGCCAACTCGGGGCTGAGCATAGCCATGCCGCTCCAGCTCCAGTATATACCGATAAGCAGGGTGGAGAACAACTGCGCCACAGGGATAGATGCGCTGAGGAACGCCGCATTTGCCGTGGCTGCCAAGGCATATGACTTGGTACTGGTGGTCGGCTTTGAGAAGTACAAGGATCGCGGCTATGCCGGGACCACCGTCGGCGGCCTCCCCTCCGACCACTACCATCCGGTACAGCGTTACCGTCCCGGAGGTGCTGGTGGCCCATCCGGGTACGCCTTGTCAGCTACCAGGTACTTCGCCAAGTATGGGCTGAGCCCAGAACAGGGAAAGACGGTCCTGGCCAAGATATCGGTAAAAAGCCACTACAACGGCTCTCGGAACCCCAGGGCGCACCTGCGCCGGGAAATCACCCTGGAACAGGCGCTGAACGCCCCCATGATCGCCTGGCCCCTTGGCCTATTCGATTGCTGCGGGACCAGCGACGGAGCCGCAGCCGCCATTATATGCCGCCCTGAAGATGCCAATAGCTTCAGAAAGGATTGGGTTACCTTCAAGGGCTTCGGCATCTCAGTGGGCGCGGGGCAAGGCGACGTGACCACCGAGTACGACTACACCCACTGGGAGGAAACGACGCGGGCCAGCCAGCAGGCCTACCAGCAGGCAGGCATAACCAACCCCAGGAAGCAGCTCAGCCTGATAGAATGCCACGATTGCTTCAGCATCGCCGAACTGATAGCCATTGAATCGATGGCTGTCAGTGAGCTGGGCAAAGGCTGGCAAGACGTGGAAGCAGGCACTTTCACTCAAGAGGGCGAGATCCCGGTAAACCTCAGCGGGGGGCTCAAGTCCTTTGGCCATCCGGTGGGTGCCAGTGGTTGCCGTGAGACCTATGAGATCTACAAACAGCTTCAAGGCAAGGCAGAGCTGCCCTCCCGTCAGCTCGAGAACGTAGATATGGGTCTGGTGCACAATCAGGGCGGCGGGCCGGGCGCCTTCCAATGTGGAGTCGCCATTCTGGGGCGGCCCTAGCCGAATATGTAAAAAAGGCAGCCACTTGACAGGCTTGATTATGCATGGCATACTAAACAGAGCCCCTGGAAAGGGAAGCTG
>JAUVWM010000085.1 GCA_030604105.1 Dehalococcoidaceae bacterium | reverse complement strand
TCCCACCGGTTTACCGGGTAAGACCGCAGCTAGACTAGCTGCTCGATAGGCGGCAGGTGTAAGCACGGTAACGTGTTCAGCTGAGCCGTACTAATGGTCGAGGGCTTGACCCGCTTCATGCTGAGGATAAAATCGCCTCCTGAGTATACAGAGCAATCTGGGCATCAGGACATATTAATATAATAGAAGTGTGGCTCACAAGGTCAGCATGGAATAACACGTAGGCCAGCCAAGAGGCTGGCTTATTGTTTTCTATCGAGTGGCTGAGAGGCGGAGCCGATCGTGGCCCCGGAGCTCAAGGAGATAGAGCTCGTGTAGAGCCTAGCCTGGAAGCCCGTGGCTGTTTGCCGGGCTGGGAGAGAGATTTATCGTAGCCCAAACCAGGTCTTCCTGTTGACGACGCCTGTATTTGGATGTTAGTATAGCGCCGCAGGTGAGCGGGGAGGCGGCGCGGCGAAAATAGCCAGAGATATGTGATAGGGCGCCCGGCCGGGAAAGGTGAGATATGGCTGACAGGGTTGGGATTGTAGCCATCGCCAAGACAAAGTATGAGGAGGCCAAGCCACGCGTGGAGCTGGCCGAGCTGGCCCTGGAGGCGGTGGAAAGGGTTGTCGAGCAATCGGGGCTGGCTTTCAAGGACGATGGCACGGGCATAGATGCCTCTGTAACCTGCTCGCAGGACCACTGGGATGGACGGACCATCTCCGGGGAGAGCGTGGTGAATGTGGCGGGGGGCCATATGAGGCCCGACTGCAAGGTGGCCGACGATGGGGCCTTAGCTGCCTACTATGCCATGATGCAGATACTTTCCGGGAAATTCGACGTCGTCCTGGTGGTGGCTCACACCAAGGAGTCCCAGACCGAGGGGCGCCTGATCGAGAACGTGGGCTTCGACGCTATTTATTATGCACCGCTCGGGATCGACTTCCTGTCGGCGGCGGCGATGCAGGCCAACCGCTATATGCACAGATATGCCATCAAACCTGAGCAGTGCGCCCGGATAGCGGTAAAGAATCGCCGAAATGCCAAGAACAATCCCCTGTCTCAGCAGGCCGGCGACCTGAGAGTCGAGGATGTCCTGGCCTCGGAGGTGCTGGCCTACCCCATCAGGCTTCTCGATGCCAAGCCGGTATCCGATGGTGCCTGCGCTATGATACTGGCCACCGAGGGGAAGGCCAGGCGCTTCACCGACAGGCCCGTGTGGATAAGGGGCGTCGGCAGCTGCTACGATACCCATCACCTGGGGGATAGGGACCTGGCCGATTGCTCCTCCCTCACGCTGGCGGCCCAGCGAGCCTATGCCATGGCCGGCATTGTCGACCCATTGAAGGAGATCGGCGTCGCCGAGATATCGGAGTACTACTCTTACCAGGAGCTGCTGTGGATGGAAGGGCTTGGCTTTTGCGGCAAGGGGGAGGCGGGCAGGCTTGTGGAGGGAGGCTCAACTGAGATGAATGGCCGGCTGCCGGTTAACGCCTCGGGGGGCCTGCTGGCCGGCGTGCCGGTGAATGTGGCCGGCCTTGACCGAATAGCTGAGGCGGCGTTGCAGCTAAGAGGAGAGGCAGGGGCGCATCAGGTGCCCGGCGCCAAAGTGGCTCTGGCTCACGGCACCGGCGGGGCTTGCGGACAGTTGCACTGCGTCCTTATTCTGGAAAGGGAGTGACCGAAATGGGGCGAAGGGTAGCCATCGTAGGTATTGGCCAGACGCATCACCGGGGCCGAAGGCCCGACGTCAGCGTCGGGGAAATGATCAACGAGGCGGTCAGGGCCGCCCTGGAGGATGCCCAGCTGACCCCGAAGGATATAGATGCCGTGCTCTGTTCAAATATGGATTTCTTTGAGGGGTATTATCTCTCCGACCTGGTGATGGCGGATTATACCGGGGCCTTCCTGAAGCCGGGGTTCAAGATCAATACCGGCGGCACCACGGGTGGGGCTGCCGCGGAGGTCGCCTGGCATCACATAGCCTCAGGGCTGTTCGACACCGTTATGACGATAGCCTACCAGAAGCAGGACGAGCCCATCTCTTCCCAGTCCGCCCTGATGACGATCTCCGACCCCATATACGACAGGATGACGAGAAGTGGCAACGTATTCGCCTACATGGCCGAGCAGTATATGCACGAGAAGGGAGCCACCGAGGAGCATGCCGCCATAGATCGGGTGAAATCGGATCAGAACGCGTTGAGGAATCCCCACGCCCATCTCAAGCTGAATCTCACCGTCGAAGAGGTGATGAACTCCAGGATGCTGGCCTATCCCTTGAGGTTACTTCATATGTGTCCCCAGAGCTGCGGCGCCTGTGTCCTGATAATGGCCTCCGAGGAGAGGGCGAGGAAAATCACCAACAATCCGGTATGGTACAAAGATCAGGTCACCGTCTTTCAGGAGTGCTGGCATTCGACGTCCGAGCCTCTGGGGCCTAACCCGGTAGAGTCCACCAAAACGGTGGCCGCCCGCAAGCTTTTTGCCAGGAACGGGATAACCAAGCCTCGCCGGGATATCCAGTGCCTTGAGATGTACGAGCCTGCCAGCTGGTGTGAGCTCGTGTGGCTGGAGGATTTCCTGATCTGCGACAAGGCCGAGGCCTGGAAGCTGCTGGAAAAGGGGGTGTGGCACCTTGAAGGCGAATTCCCGGTCAACCCCTCGGGTGGGGTGGTGGCCACCAACCCCATCGGCGCTACTGCCATGGTCCGCGTTGCCGAGGCCGCTCTCCAGGTCCGGGGAGATGCCGGCGAGCACCAGGTTACGCGCCAGGTCAGGAGGGCCATCGCCAGCTCATATGGAGGCTTCAACTGGACGATTCTCCACCTGCTGTGCGGGTCTCCCGATGACTAAGTGTATGGCGGTGAAAAGTGGACTCAGACAAGGGTGAAGAGCTGCTCATGGTGCGGGCCACGTATGATGTGCCCTACCACTGGTCAGCCGGCCAATACGTGGGCAAGTTCTTTGAGGAGCTCAGGGATAACGGCAGGATCTATGCCAACCTGTGCCCTAAGTGCGGGCGGGGCTTAATACCCCCCAGGCCCTGGTGCGCCAGGTGCAATGTCAGGATGGGGGAGTGGGTGGAGTTAAACGGCAGGGGCACGGTCCTGGTGTTCAGCGTGGCACAGCAGTCCTTCTGGGACTCGGGCCGGGGCGAGATGACACCGGTACCGGCCGCAGGCGCCATCATCCAGCTTGATGGAGCCCCGGTATTGCTCCGTCACGCGCTTCAGGAGACAGACCCCGAAAAGCTGAGAATGGGCATGCGCGTGGAAGCTGTGCTCAAGCCCAGGGAGCAGCGTATCGGGACCCTGAACGATATTCTGCACTTTAGAACCATTGAGGATGAGGGCCATGGATAAGATTGAAACCAAGGAGCCCATGATTGTTCACGGAAAGATAATACTGCCCTACACCCACAGCGCCGGGCGCGTGGGCAGCAGGTTCCTCAGGGAGTTGAGGGACAGCAAGAGAATCCTGGCCATAAGGTGTCCTGCCTGCAACCGCGTCTATGTGCCGCCACGCTCAACCTGCGCCCGGTGCTTTGGTCAGCTAGAGGAATGGGTGGAGCTTGATGGCCGGGGGACCCTAATAACCTATACCGTGGTTCGCTACTCTCTCCCAGTTCACCCGGTCAAGGCGCCCTTTGCCCTGGGCATTATTCAGCTTGACGGAGCCGATACCGGCCTTATCCATATGGTGGGCGAGGCCGATTTGGAGAATCTGAGCATTGGCACGCGGCTCGAGCCGGTATTCAAGGAGGTTAGGGAGGGCAGTATTCTGGATATCAAGTATTTCAGGCCGCTGGCCCCATAGCCCTCTATAGAGGATGAGCAAGCTGGATTTTTTATTTAACCCCAGAGCCATTGCCGGGGGGACGCCTTTCCCCTGTAACGCCAGGGAAGGTAGCGGCAACTAAGGCGGAGATCATGAAGGTGGTGTCTATCGTTGGATTGGCTGGGGCTGGAAAATCGGAGGTGGCCCGTCTATTTGAAGAGAATGGCTTCGCCAGGGTGAGGTTTGGCCAGCTAACCGACGAGGAGCTGAAAGCCAGGGGCCTGGAGCCGGGCGAGAGGAACGAACGCTATATCAGAGAGCTCCTGCGAAAAGAGCATGGAATGGACGCCTACGCTCTACTTAACCTGCCCAGGATCGCTGAGGCCCTGGAGGCATCGGATGTGGTGGTGGATGGCCTCTATTCGTGGGAGGAGTACATCCTTCTCAAGAGCTACTATGTGGATAACTTCTATGTAGTCGCGGTTTGGGCATCGCCGAGAACGAGGTACCGGAGGCTTGTGGAAAGGCGAGACAGGGCTCTGGACGCAGGCGAAGCCAGCAGCCGCGACATCGCCGAGATCGAGAACCTCAATAAGGCAGGCCCCATCGCCATGGCGGACTTCACGATCTCGAACGAGTCCTCTCCACAAGATCTGCGCCAGGAAACAGAAAGGATAATCTCTGCCCTGTATGAAGAAGGCAAGCAGGCCAACCGTTGACCAGTATTTCCTGAAGATAGCTTCCGTGATAGCTGAGCGCTCGACCTGTCGCCGGCACCATGTGGGGGCAGTGGCGGTGAAGGATAAGCACATCCTTGCCACCGGCTACAATGGCGCGGCCGCTGGCCTTAAGGACTGCCTTGAGCTTGGCTGTCTCAGAGACGAGATGGGCATACCGCATGGAACCAGGCACGAGATATGCCGGGGCATCCATGCCGAACAGAACGCGATCATCCAAGCGTCCCTGCACGGGGTCAGCCTGGGGGGAAGCACAATCTATTGTACGCATACGCCATGCATCCTGTGTGCCAAGATGCTGGTCAATGCAAAGATAGCCCGGTTTGTCAGCTTTAACAGGTATGCCGATGATGCCGCCTTGGACCTGTTCCGGGAGGCGGGGATACACTTCGAGATGGCGCCGAGACCATCTGCTAGGGTAACCTATTTGGAGTAGGGAAACCGTTCCTCGGGTGATGCTATAGCCCAGTTCGTCAGTTTGGCGGAAATTAGCCTTGTGGAGAGTATTGACAAATTATGGTATGTGTGCTAGTGTTCGGGCTACAAAACTCGCCGGAAGTACTATACGTGGAATCTCTCATCACGGGCGCAAAGAGGGCGCTTGCCGGGTACGCGAGACGGAGGGCAGACATGTGAGCATGCCCTATACCGAGCAGCGAGCCACTTGTGCCCCGTGGTGTTAATTAACCAAGAAAGGAGAAAGTAGTAGATGAAGAAATCACTGCTAATAGGGTTCCTGGTATTGATGCTGGTGGCTATTCCTATACTGGCTGCCGCCTGTGGCGACGACGACGATGACGACGTATGGCCTACGCCAACAGTAACACCGACGCCGACACCGACGCCAACACCGACGCCGACGCCAACGCCGACACCGACGCCAACGCCAACGCCAACGCCAACCCCGACGCCGACGCCAACCCCGACGCCGACGCCAACCCCGACGCCGACGCCAACCCCGACGCCGACACCAACGCCAACACCGACGCCGACGCCAACCCCGACGCCGACGCCAACCCCGACCCCGACGCCAACCCCAACGCCGACGCCAACCCCAACGCCGACGGAAGTGGAAGCACCGGCCGTGGGCACCACCTGGGTGTATGACGTGACCTACGGGGATGAGGTTACTACGTTTACTGTGGAGGTGACCGGCGAGGAAACATGGGAGGGCGTGGATTGCTACACCACCGCAACGGCGTATAGTGCGCCTCCGGCTCGCAATGCCGCGGGCACAGGAACTGCGATTACGATAAGCGGCGCCGACTCCTGGAAGAGCAAGACCACCCTGGACGATGTACATACGCTAGCGGCCATTACCATGTTTGGCCTGGAGCTTTCGACATTTATTGACCGCACCTATACCGGTGACCACTTTTGGGAGCTCTCTGAGGGCAAGACATGGTCCTATCTCGAGGATATAGTCCTGGATCCCCCGATGCAGGTGGTCCCCGAGGCAGTCAACGACGCTGAAGTAGTGGCGTTTGAAAGCGTCACGGTAGCCGCAGGCACCTTTGACTGCTCCAAGATAACGTACACTAAAGTGGAGGAGGGCGGTGTGCCTATAACACCGGTGCTCGCCAAAACAGAGTGGTGGTCTCCGGATGTGGTCGGCACGGTGAAGATAATAGACCACGCGACCTTTATGGAGGAGGAGACCCAGGAACTTTCGTCCTACACTCCAGGATCGTAAGCCTGTCGGTAGGCCATAGCTTGCGGTCTAAGGCCAGCTAACAGATATCGGCGACTCGAGCGCAGGCCGCCTCATGGCGGCCTGCGTCGCTATGGCGGAGCAACTAGGCCAGGAACCCGTGAAGATGGCGTGATCTCAACGAGGGGGTGATAGTGATGGCAGGCGGGACAAGAAGTTGGCAGTGGCAGGAGGATGGATTTACGGTGACAAGGACCACCCCGTGGACAGGTCCGGGATGCCACAACGGGTGCGGGATACTGGTATATAGTAAGGGGAACAGGGTGGTAAAGGTTGAAGGCGACCCGGAGCATCC
>JAUVWM010000043.1 GCA_030604105.1 Dehalococcoidaceae bacterium | reverse complement strand
TTCGGATTGCAGGCTGAAACTCGCCTGCATGAAGTAGGAGTTGCTAGTAACCGCAGGTCAGCATACTGCGGTGAATACGTTCTCGGGCCTTGTACACACCGCCCGTCACGTCATGAAAGTCGGCAACACCTGAAGTCGATGGGCTAACCTTTACGGGGGGCAGTCGCCGAAGGTGGGGCTGGTGATTGGGACGAAGTCGTAACAAGGTAGCCGTAGCGGAAGCTGCGGCTGGATCACCTCCTTTCTAGGGAGAGTCTTCTCCTAGGTCGGTCGATGCCAAGGCATCGCGAGTTCGCTTCCTGCCGCTATCCAGCTGTTAAGGTTTTTCATAACTGAAAGCGCCCCCTCAGCCATCAGAACGCAAGGGGGCGCTCTCTTTCTCCCTCAGGGTCGGGCACATCCTGCCGGCTACATCTCTGTCACCGGGCACAGAGCCAGGCTGAGCACGCCGGGGCCGCTGTGCGCTCCCATCACCGGGGTGAACTCAGTCAACCACGATTCCAGGCACCGGTGGTCCCTTTGAACTTCCGCCAGCACCCGCCCCGCCTCTTCGGCGGCATCGGTATGCTGGACAACCGCCCGCACCGGCGCCTCTGGCCCCACCGCTGAGCGCGCGAACTCCAGCAGGCGCACGATGGCACCTTGCCTGGTGCGGGCTATGCCCAGTCTCCTGACCTCCCCGTCCTTCACCGTGAGCAGGGGCTTGAGGTCCAGGGCTGAGCTGATCCAGGCTACAACTCCCGGTATACGGCCGCTCGCCCTGGCGTAGACCAGGGTATCAAGAAATGCGGCGAAACGCACGTTCCGTATCGCCTGAGCGGCCTCGCCGAGCACTGCTTCGAGGTCTCCATGCCTGGCTCTGCGGGCCGCCGCAATTACCACCAGGGTGTGCCCTGCTGCCACCGTCTGGCTGTCCAGCACGTGAACCGGAATCTGGGGCGAGACCTGCTCGGCCGCGCTATGGGCCGCGCTGTAGGCGTGGCTGAGGCGGGAAGGCAGCGTGATGCAGAGCACAGTCTCGGCCGTCTCCGCCGCCTCTCGGTAGGCCTGGACATACTCCCCTACCGAGGGTGCTGAGGTTAGAGGTGGCCTCTTCACTTGGCGCAGCATTCTATAGAAATCTCGGGCGCTGAGGTCAACGCCGTCTCTATAGTCCTGGCCCTCAAAGATGAGGTGATGGGGTACAATCACCGCCCTGAGCTCGTGCGCCTCATTGGGCGGCAGGCACACAGTGCTGTCGGTGACGATGGCGACCGTGCCCATGCACTCTGCCTTTCCGTTATGGTTCCAGGATGCGGGGTGCCTCAAACATGTCAGTCAGGGGGATCACTTCCCCACCCCTTAGCTCATATATTATGGCTGAGTGTTGACTCACTCGCTTGCCCGGTTCCCAGCGATAGGGGAGGCTTGTACCCTGCGGGTCCCACTCAAATCCCTGGAGCGCCCTGTAAACTGCAGCCCCGTCCAGGTTGTCAAGCCCCACCTCGGCCACAGCCTTCTCCAGCACTGCCTTGATCAGGCGCGGCAGCTCATAATAAGAGACCTTCTTGTAATCCCACTCTCCCTGGGTATACTCGGCCATCTTCTGTGACAGGGCGACGCCGGGGGGCACCTCGACACCGGGCGTGACAAAATCGCCGCCGTATCTGACAAAATGGACTTGCCACACACCGTCAGCAGTCGCCCCAACCAGGTCCATGACATCGTAAGCCCAAGCCGAGTAGCCCATCACGAACTGCATGTCGCGGGTGATCCCCAGCCTCTCGGCGTCCCTGAGAACCACGGCTGCCTGGGTCTCGATGGCCTGCATGTATACGAAATCAGCCCCCCAGTTTCTTATCCGCAAGAGCTGGGCGGTGGTGTCCAGGGGCAAATAGGGCATGAACTCGGTACGGATGTCAGCCCCCTTCTCCTGGGCATAGGGGAAGGCGGGAAAGGCGGCCCGGCCCCAGCTGTCATTGGTGCCGATATGGGCTATCTTGGGCGGTCTCGCCTGGGTCCAGTTCTCCAGGATGTAATCCACCAACGCGGCGAAGTGGTCTGGCCAGGGGGCACCGGCAGCGAAGGCCCATCCCGGGGGAGATATCAGCTCTTCGCTTACGCTCCAGGCAATAAAGGGGACCTGCTCCTTTTCCATGTCCTCTTTCAGGGGCATGGCCTGTTTATCGGAGTCAATCATGCCGAGAACCGGTTTCGGGGTCATTGCCATTAATCTCTTGAAACCGGCAATGGTTCTGCCTACCTGCATTTGAGAGTCCACCCACCGGGGGACGATCTTTGCCCCCTGGATGCCGCCTTCCACCTCGTTAAAGTATCTGAGGCCGTCTATCACCGTCTTGAAGGCGGGTGCCGCGGCCGCCGCGCTGGGCCCTGACAGGTCCATGATAATGGCAACAGTGATCTCTTTGGGCTTGCCCTCTACCTTCTCCTCTGCCTGGCCGCAGGCGCTGATAAGCGGTAAAGCGACCAACAATGAGACCAGACACGTCACGAATGCTAGCTTGCTAACTTCCTTGGATTTCAGCCTCGTTTGCTTTTGCACTGTTCCCGTTTTCTTGGTTATTTTCCGCTGTGCTGGCTACGGGGAGCCTTCGGTATCATTTGCGGTATTATACCACAATAGCTGCCGGCTATAGCCATCTGCGGGCTGTCTTTTTGTTACTTTTATTGCCTGTCCCTCCGCTGCGGTCCAGATCAGGCCAGGCCGTTTGCTGAGGAGATGACAACGATATAAAATGTGCCCTGGCGGTGCCAATCGCCGGTGAAAGGAGGCACATATGGCTCGCTTGAAATCGGAGGAGGCGGCAAAGGAGGCCGTAAGGATGACCGCAGCCATGATGGCTGCAAGTGCCAGGACGGCTCCCAAGGGCAGAGGCGTCGATGCTCTGGAGACACTGATTGTGGATGCTGACGATCTCGAGATACTGGCCTCTGCCATGGAACGCAAGGCGCAGGCGGGGCCATCCTACCTCTCTTCGATCTTCAACCGGGATGCCAACAATGTCAGAGACTCGAGCTGCGTGCTGTTGATCGGCGTTGTTGGCCTCCCCAAGAAGGTTGAGGAGCCGCTCGACTGCGGCGCATGTGGATATGACACCTGTGGCCGGTTGCTCGAGGCGAGGGGGCAGGGGCAGCGGGCGAAGGACTTTGGCGGGCCCATCTGCATATTTCAAGCGTTGGACTTGGGCATCGCTCTGGGCTCCGCTGTCAAGCTGGCGGCTGAACTCAACATCGACAATCGCCTGATGTACACGGCTGGGGCGGCGGCGAAGGAATTGCGCCTCTTGGACTGCGACGTCATTATCGGTATCCCGCTATCTGTAACCGGTAAGAGTCCCTATTTTGACCGGCGATAGCCCCCGCCCGTGGGTCAAGGGTGACAGCTGCACGGTTGAACGCCGGAAAGCTTATCCTGAGTGGTGAGCACCATTGACACGCGTATGATTGTCTGCTAGCCTGCTTTGCAGAAGTGGCAAGGAAAGGAGTGATCTTGACGTACGAGACAGTTACTTATGAGAAGAGGGGCAGGGTGGTCACCATAGCTCTGAACCGTCCCGACAAGCTTAACGCCATGAGCGACCAGTTGAGGGAGGAGTTGGCGGCAGCCCTGGGCGAGGCAGACCGGGATGACGAGGCCAGCGTGGTGGTGCTGAGGGGCAATGGACGGGCTTTCTGTGCTGGATACGACATCAGCCCCTCGTCACAGTGGACTGAGGTAGATATGACGATCGCTCAGGACCGTGAGCGGTGCCGCAAGCTCGTCGGGTACTGGCTCGATCTGTGGGGCTACCGAAAGCCCATAATCGGGCAGGTTCACGGCTACTGTCTGGCGGGGGGCAACGAACTCATAGCGATATGCGACATCGTGATTGCCAGTGAGGATGCCCAGTTCGGGCATCCGGCGGGGCGGGCCTTGGGCATCCCGTGCACCCTGGGCTTCTGGCCCATACTCATCGGCCTCAGAAAGACCAAGGAGCTGCTGCTAACCGGGGACAGCATCGATGCCAGTGAGGCACATCGTCTCGGTTTGGTGAACAGGGTTGTTCCCCTGGACCAGCTGGAGACGGAGGTTAGCCGGCTGGCTGACAGGATGGCCAAGATCCCTGTGGATATCCTCACCGTCCACAAGCATGTGAGCAATCGCTGGTTCGAGAACATGGGCCTTTTTACTTCCGCCTACGCCGGCGCGGACTTCGATGCGATCTATCACCAGACGCCGGCTTTCACGGAGTTCTACACCATGGTCCGGGAGAAGGGGCTGAAGGCGGCTCTGGAGTGGCGTGACTCGCCGTTTCGTGAATAGAGCTTCCGTATCTGTGGAGAATATAGGTTATCGGCACCGCTCACATGCCTCTCTTGTTGTCCCACAGGAGGACCTGCAGCCTTGTCGATAACATATAGCCCTCATTCTTGCAAAGTCCCACCAGCCATCTGCTTCTGCCAAGAATGGCCTCGGTGTCTTTGCCTTCAGGCATCAGGGCTACTTTCTCACGGGCTATATCGTACTCCTGTATCATCCTCTTGACTTCCATGAGGTCGTTTTCCTGTTGGATGACATATTTGAAGCAGCTGGAAGGCAGCTCGCTGAAGAATTTGTAGGCCCTGGGGCTCTCCCGCGCAGACGGCGGATTTCCCGAGTTCTCGAGCTTCGGGGACACGCTCCACTGGTCTATCAAGCCGACTAGCTCTGAGCGGGGGACGATGGTCCCGTTCGTTTCAATCTCGATATAATAACTCTTCAGATGTTTTAAGAGCGGCACAAGCTCTTTGTGCTGGATCATCGGCTCCCCACCGGTTACCACCAGATATCTGCAGTCGTATCTCAGGATCTCTCGCGCGATATCCTCCACCGGCAGCTCCAGTATTTGCTCCTTGGGGTCGTATTGCTCCCAGTCCCAGGTATATCTCGTATCGCACCAGGTGCAGGCCAAATTGCATAAGCTCAGCCTCAGGAACACCGCCGGCTTGCCTGTGTTCACTCCCTCCCCCTGGACGGAGTGGAATATCTCCGGACGGCCATCAGGCTGTCTGCTTACCTTCAGCAATCTTGCCATCCTTTCTTTACCAGCAGAGGATCATCGTAGCCGGCCTCAGCGAACCCTTTGGCTCTCAGAATACAACTGTCGCACTGGCCACAGGGTATCTCTCCGCCCTGGTAGCAGCTCCAGGTATATTCAAGGGGAGCCCCCAGCTCCATGGCCAGCCTGACAATGTCGGCTTTGCCTTTAAGTATTATCGGCGTTTGAATGTTTATCATGATCTTGTATTGGGTTCCCAATTTGCTGCCCTCGAAGAGAGCCTGGGTCATCCTTTCATAGTATTCGGGCCTGCAATCCGGGTACCCGCTGCAGTCTATGGCATTGGCGGCTATGAAGATGGAAGCTTCCAGCTCTGCGGGATTCACCTTCCCGTTCTCAATCAGGCTCAAGGCCTCGCTCTCCAGAGAGGCCGCGGCGATGGTTATGAAAAACGTATTCCTGAGGGGAACATAGGTTATGGGTATGTCCTTTGCCATTTGGTGGCTGTTCCTCAGCCTGGGAACCTCGAAGTCTTGGGGGCTTGTCAGCGCCGAGTACCAGGCCAGCTTCCTGAAGAAGGAGACATCGATGATCTCCTGCTTTACGCCCAGCTCTTGTGCCACCTTTCTTGCCGATTGCACCTCTTTACCGTGTTTTTGGCCATAGCGCAGCGTTATGGCCCTTAGCTGGTATCCCTGTCTCTTGGCGTATGCGGCCACGGTCGTCGAGTCCAGCCCGCCCGAAAGCAAGATAACGCCGACCTTTCTCACGGCTCCTACCCTTCGGAATACTCTGCGTACTGGCTGGGGGACTCCCAGATCCTCACCCGTGACACCAGTTCTCCGTAGAGCTGTCGGACCTGTTCGTAGAGATATTTCGCCATGACCTCCACCGTCGGATTTTGCCCCTGAAAGACAAAGAGCTTCCTCTCCTTGAGCGACTCCAGGGCTCCGATCAGCTCCTCGTCCTGGTCGTTCGCCAAAAATCCATGATCCCAGTTATCGTCTATCCATTCGCCCAGCCTGGCTTTCAGCTCCACAAAATCGACCAGGAACCCCATCTCACTTATCTTATCCGAGCTGAGGAAGATCTCGGCTTGGAAGGTATGGCCGTGGGGGGCCTCGCATTTCCCCCTGTAGTTCAGCAATCTATGCCCGGCCTCAAAGCTCAGCGCGATTCTATTGGCATACACTTACTATCTCCTAAACAGCAGTGGTCCCGGGCGCCCTCGATACTCTTACGCAGGTATTCTAGAGGGAATCTTCTCCAGCTGTCAATATAGTGCTATTATAGAGCGTGGAGGAGTTGTCGGCCTGGTCACCGGCAGCCGGTGAGAAAATCAAAGGGAGGAGCATAGCAAATGAGCCTGAGAACATCAGGGGAATATGTGGAGCGGCTTAAGCGTATGAAGCCCAATGTCTACCTGGGCGGCAACCGGATCAGCAGGGAGGACCCGATCCTGGCCTCGCCCATCAATACCCTCAAGTTCACCTTCGATGTTGCCGCCGACCCCCAATTTCAGGACCTGGTGGTCACCACCTCTCACCTGACCGGGGAGAAAATAAGCAGGTTCACCGGCGTGAACCGCAGCGTTGACGATCTGCTGAAAAAGCAAGAGATGACTCGCGCCCTTTGCCACCGGGTGGGAGGCTGCATCCAGCGCTGTATGGCCACGGACACCCTCAATGCCATGGGTGTGGTTTCGAGCCGTATCGACGAGGTCAAGGGCACCGACTACCACCAGCGCTTCCTGAGTTTCCTGGAGTACTATCAGAAGGACGACCTTGTCGGCAGCGCCGCCCAGAGCGATGCCAAGGGCGACCGAAGCCAGCGCCCTCACCAGCAGGCGGACCCTGACCTCTACCTCCGCGTGGTGGAGAGAGGCAAGGACGGGATCGTGGTGCGTGGCGCCAAGAACCATATCACGATGGGGCCCTATGTGGACGAGCACCTGGTGATCCCGACCCGGGCCATGACCGGCGAGGAGGGGGACTGGGCAGTTAGCTTTGCCATCCCCGCGGATGCCGATGGGGTGAAGATCATCTCCCGGGTCACCTCCCCCCGCCCCCGGATAAAGCTGGTGGCTCCCTACAACCGGTACGGCGTGGCCGAGTCGGTGGTGGTCTTCGATGATGTCTTCGTCCCCTGGGAGAGGGTCTTCATGTGCGGGGAGTGGGAGTTTGCCGGGCAGATGGCCCTCACCTTTGCCGGCTTCCACCGCCACTCCTACTGTGGCTGTAAGCCGGGCTTGACCGATATCGTGATGGGGGCCACTGCCCTGGTGGCGGAGTACAATGGAGTGGAGACTGCCCCCCACATAAGGGATGAGGTAACTGAGCTGATGATAATCGCTGAGCTGGTCTATGCCTCGGGGATCGCTGCCTCGGTGAAGGCCCAACCCACTCCCTCGGGGATCTGGGAGCCGGCATTCCTCTATTCCAACACGGGCAGATACCTGGCGGGGATAAATGTTTACCACGAGTACGATGTGCTGACCGCTGTCGCCGGTGGCCTGCCCTCGACTCTCCCCCCGGAGGAGGACTGGCTGAGCCCTGAGACCGGCCCCTATTTGGAGAAGTATATCATGCGCAAGCCAGACATCCCTGCCGAGAAGCTACACCGGCTTTTTCGCTTCATCTCGGATTTCTCCTGCTCAGCCGCAGGCGGCTGGGCTCAGTATGCTGGTGTACACGGTGGTGGCTCGCCGGTGATGGAGAAGATCGGCATCAGGAGCCAGTATGACCTGGAGTCCAAGAAGGAAGTGGTGAGATACTTGGCCGGGATAGAGGGCTGATCTCAGGCGACCACCGTAAGGGGAGCTCAGCTCCTTGTCTCCAGGGAGTCATACTTGCCCAGGGCGTCGTAGAAAGCCTTCCAGAAAGGATCGACTATGGGGTGTTCCAGCTTTCTCTGCCGCCCCGCCTCTACCAGGATCATTCCCTGTCCGGGATCTGTTAACTCCCCTACGATTGAGGAGGTGATACCTCTCTGAGACAGGGCCTCTACCACTTCCCGGGCTTTATGCTCACGGCAGGTGATGATCAATGTCCCCTCGCTGATAGAGGCATAAGGATCGATGCCGAAGTAGCGGCATATCTCGGGTATGCAGTCATCGACCACAATCCGTTCTTTCTCCACCCTCGCCCCTGAATCTGCGGCCTGGGCCATCTCGAATAGCCCGCCCCATATCCCGCACTCGGTGGCATCGTGCATGGCAGTAACCCCATTCTCTCTCACCCCCACGCTTACAGCGGTCAGTGCATCCTCCACAACTGACATCTTGTAGAAGATCCGTTGCGCTCGCTCGCTGAAGTCTGGTCCGAATTCCCTCTCTATGAGTTTGGGGAACATGGTGGCAAAGATGCCTGCCGCCTCAATGGCTGGCCCCTTGGTGATGATTATCTTGTCCCCGGCCCCTGCCATCTTGGGGGTAACATATTCGTCTTTCTCACCCACGCTGATCACCGTGGCTCCACCCACCATGGGGTAATGGCAATTTTCGTATCTGGCGGTATGCCCGCAGACAATGGAGATACCGAGTCTCTGGCATTCTCGATGCATGGTCTCCCAGACTGTCTCCAGCTGCTCTTTAGTCATCTCCATGGGGAGGTTCAGATCGATGGACAGAAATCTGGGTTTCAGGCCGCTGGTCACGGCATCGGAGGCAAGGATGTGAATGGCAAACCAGGCTGCCCTCTCCCAACCGTATTCGGGGACAATGAATACCGGGTCTGTGGTCAGGGCCACAGCCTTGCCTCCGATTTCCACTATCCCCACATCTATTCCATGCTGTGGCCCCACTATCACGCTTTGGCTGCTGGCGCCTAAGCGGGGGAATATCAGTTCATTGAAGATTTCGGGGGAGATCTTGCCGATCTCAGGGAGATCATTCATTTTCTCACGTATCCTTTTTGATATTGTCCTGCCGGTGGTGGCCTCGATGACGCCTCAGCCAGCCTTGAGCCACAAGACCTTCAGATTGTACTGGTTTCGCTTTCCGGCTGCAATCCGCCCGCCTGCGGGAGCTTTGGGGGTAGACATCGGGCGAAATAGAGGTATAATAGCAGCGCAGGAGGCGGTTCCGTGAGGCCGACGGCCCGCTGATTTCAAGCCTGATTTGCCCCGCTTTCTCAAGTAGCGGGGGTATAACGCCTGTTGGGCTTCTGCCGCCTCTTTCAGGCGATCGCAAGGAGGGAACGAAGTATGGACGTAGCGGCTACAATCGAGCGCGGCAGGTATGGAGCTTTCGCCTGGCGATACGAGCGCAGCGTGGCTCAGAAGCTGACCCTGGCCTTGCTAATGGCTACTGTCACCGGACTGTTCGCTCAAATAAAGATCGACCTGTGGTTTACTCCAGTGCCCATAACGGGGCAGACCTTTGCCGTGCTGTTCAGCGGCGTACTCCTTGGCCGGTGGTGGGGGGGAATGAGCCAGGCTCTATATGCGGGGATCGGCGCTGCCGGGGTCCCCTGGTTCGCTGGATGGTCGGGAGGCACTGCCGTGCTCTCCGGGCCGGACGGGGGATATATCGTTGGCTTCATCCTGGCCGCCCTGTTTGTAGGCTATTTCACCGATACCTTCATCAATTCAAGAAGACTTTTCCCCATGCTTGGGTTAATGATATTCGCTAACTTTGTCCTGATCCACGGGCCGGGCTTGATCTGGCTGAATACTCATCCCTATGAGCTGTGGCTAAAAAGCAGCCAGGTTTTGGGACTGGGCCCCTATCAGGGCAGAAGCCTTTTGTCCTTGCTTATGATAGGTACCATCCCGTTCATAGTGGGTGATCTGATTAAGATAGGAATGGCCGCCGCCCTGACAAAGGGCCTTACCCCAAAGCAATCTTACAACGGCGAGGTAGATAAGGCGACAAGGTGGTGGATCCCTTAAGCCCCCCAGGCGAGCCATACGCCAACATGCAGCTTCGGGGCCACCACCTCCTATGTCTGCTGGGTTTTCGGGGGCTGGGATATAGCCGAAGGTTTGTGGAAAACATGGGGAAGGTGGCCGAGGTTGCCTTTTCGCAGCCTGTTGACATAAAAGTGGTGGACCACTGCGACGTTATCTGCTCGGCCTGCCCCCATTTCACGGGCGAGCGGTGCCATAAAAAGAAGGGCTCCGCGTCACAGGTCAGGAGGCGGGACCTGAAGGTGATAGATAAACTGGGTTTGCAGGTGGGGGCCGAGGTTCCCGCGAGAGAGTTGTGGGCAAGGGTGAGACGAAGTATTGCCCCCCGGGACCTGCGCGCAGTCTGCACCGACTGTGAATGGCTGGAGCTGGGGCATTGCGCAGAGGGGCTGAGAATGCCCCCAAGCGAATTCGAATCGCTGTT
>JAUVWM010000055.1 GCA_030604105.1 Dehalococcoidaceae bacterium | reverse complement strand
CGGCCGCCATGAAGCGGTTTGGGGCGAAGGCAGGTGGGACATGTCCCTCATCTACGACGGCGAGATCCGCATCAGGAAGCTGGAGCTGAAGCCATATGGCACTAACTGCTATGTGGTGGCCTGCCCCGGAACCGGGGAAGGCGTCCTCATCGACGCCCCGTCTGAGGCACCCCGGATCCTGGCCGAGGCGGAAGGCACCGAGGTCAAATATATAATCATCACCCATGCCCACTTTGACCATCTGGGTGCCCTCCAGGAGATGAAGGACAAGCTGGGTGCCCCGGTTGCCAGCCACCCCCTTGAAGCGGGAATGCTCCCCCTGCCGCCCGATCTGCACCTGAACGATGGCGACATGGTGAGATTCGGCACCGTGGCTCTCAAGGTCATGCATACTCCGGGCCACAGCAGGGGCAGCATATGCCTGCTGACGGGAGAGCACCTCTTCTCGGGTGACACCATATTCCCCGGAGGACCGGGTAAAACCGCGACGCCCGCCGATTTCGATCGCATTATCAGCTCTCTCACCGAGAAGATCTTCGTCCTGCCCGACCACACCCGAATCTACCCCGGCCATGGGCTGGACACTACCCTGGGCAAGGAGAAAAGTGAATTCGCCGCCTTCTCCAGCCACCCCCGGCGCCCGGGGCTTTGTGGCGACATGCTGTGGCTTTCCTCGTAGGTTGACCCCCGGGTTTCTCAGCGGCGTCAGGACGATGCCCGGTCAGGTTGCCGGGGCCGAACCAATGTGTTACACTTAGCTTTGTATCTGCACCGGGCAGATTTCGCCTCAGAGAGCATGGCCTATTCCGTCAACATCGAAAGTTTTGCTGGCCTAGAGGATCGCTGGGAGGAACTCCTGCACGCTTCCGTTACCAACACCATATTTTCCACCCCTCAGTGGCAGCGAGTATGGTGGCAAGAGCTCGGCCTGGGCCGGGAGCTGCTGCTGCTGTCAATACGCAGCGGCTCTCAAGTTGTCGGTATCGCCCCCATGATGCGCCAAGGGGACGTGCTGTCGCTCATCGGGGACAGCGATACCTGCGACTATCTGGACTTCATTGTGGCTCGAGGCGAGGAGGAAGCCTTCTCCACCGCCCTCCTCGATTATCTCGACCCTGTGGAGTGGTCCAGCCTCGATCTTCACCATCTGCTTCCCGGCTCCGTGGTGGCAAGCCACTTCGCCCCGCTGGCCAGGGCCAGAGGCTACTCGGTGGCGACAGCCCTGGAGGACATGTGCCCCGGCCTGGAGCTCGCTCCCACCTGGGAGGAGTACCTGGCTCGATTGAGCGGGAGGGATCGCCACGAGCTCAGGCGCAAGATGCGGCGGCTTGGCCACCATGCCCAAGCTCGGTACTACGTTGTTCAGGATAAAGAGCGGCTCTCCCAGGACTTGCAGGACTTTCTCCAGCTATTCAGGCAGGGTCGACAGGACAAAGCGCAGTTCATGACAGCGCAGATGGCCGGTTTCTTCCAGGCCATGGCCGCCTCCCTGGCCGAGAAGGACTACCTGAGGCTATTTTTCCTCGAGGTGGACGGGGTGCGGGCGGCTTCAGCCCTGTGCTTCGATTACGGTGGAGAGCTTTACCTGTATAACAGTGGCTATGATCCCGCTTATGCCTCCCTCAGCGTCGGCCTGCTCATCAAGGCATTCTGCATCGAGGAAGGCATCCTGAGCGGTAAGCAAAGGTTTGATTTTCTGCGTGGGGCGGAGCCCTATAAGTATCGCCTGGGCGGGCAGGATGTACCTGTCTATGGTTGCCTGATCCGTAGGCAGCCCGCCGGCTCGGGCGATCCTGGCGGGGCCCCTGGTTTTGCATATGGCGCGAATCGCTGCAATCAGCATACATAGCTGTCCCTTGGGGCGACTGGGGGCCAAAGATACGGGCGGCATGAACGTCTACGTGCGCAATCTCAGCCGGGAGATGGGACGGCTGGGATGGCAGGTGGATGTGTTCACCCGCCGCCACGACCCGGCCGAGCCCCAGATAAGGCAGCTGGGTGAGAACGCCCGGGTCATCCATCTCGAGGCCGGGCCCTGTGAGCTGCCTAAGGACGATATCTACCATCTTCTCCCCGAGTTTGTCTCCAACCTGCTCCGCTTCCAAGAGGAGGCCGATCTTGGCTACGACCTCATGCATAGCCACTACTGGCTCTCCGGCTGGGTGGCGGAGGAGCTCAGGCGGCGGTGGGGCTTGCCCCATATCGCCTCCTTTCACACCCTGGGCGAGGTAAAGAACCGAGCCAGGCTGGGTGAGCATGAGACGGAGCTTCGCATCGAGACGGAGAAAGGGGTGATTGCCGGCGCTGACCAGGTGATTGCCTTCAGCCCCCATGAGAGGGACCAGATAATACAGCTCTATGACGGGCTGCCCTCCAAGATAAAGGTCATCCCCGCCGGGGTTGACCCGGGCATGTTCCAGCCTCTGGATAGGATGGAGGCCCGCCGCAAGCTGGGCATCTCCGATTCCAATATCCTGCTCTATGTGGGTAGAATCGAGCCTCTGAAGGGGCTTGATGTTCTGCTCCAGGCTGTGGCCTGCCTCAAGGAGCGGGGAGGCCTGCGCCTGCTTGTCATCGGTGGCGATGGGCAAAGCGATGGCGAGGTGGCCCGGCTTGGCTCCCTGGCTGCCGAGCTGGGCATCGATGAGGTGGTGACCTTCATGGGGACCGTGGAGCACGAGACGCTCCCCCTGTTTTACAATGCAGCCGACATCTGCGTGGTGCCCTCATACTATGAGAGCTTTGGCCTGGTGGCGATTGAGGCTTTGGCCTGCGGCATCCCGGTGGTAGCCTCTAGCGTGGGCGGTTTGGTGACCACGGTCCGTGACGGCGAGACCGGCTACCTGATACCCCAGCATCGCCCGGAGGCCTTCGCCCAACGCCTGGACTGGCTCCTGAGCGACGGGGATCTGCGGCGACGTCTTGGAGCTGCGGCACGAGCCTCAGTGGCCAGGTACAGCTGGCCTCTCATCGCCCAGCAGGTGCTGGATGCGTATCGGGCGCTGGCGGAGAGGGCTCAGCAGCCCGATGTGGTAAGTGCCCTCTGATACCAGAGTATGACCCCTTTTCGCTCAAAGCCAACGGACTCATAGAGCTGCCTCGCTGCCAGGTTCTGGCTGTCAACGGCGAGTTCAATCGTCTTCAGTCCGCGCCTCCTCAGGGAGTCAATACCGGCCAGCAGCGCAGCTCGCCCCAATCCATAACCCCGGTACTGGGGATCGACCCCCATCATCCAGATATGCCCCGTGCCCTGCCGGGAGCCAATGCACTCATCCCGCCTCGTCCAGCAATAAGCCACCGCCTTATCCCCCTCGCTGATGAAGAGGATGCCCTCATCACAGCAGGAGCTCATCCCCACCCGGTATCCGATCTCGGCCACAGAGTTGGGACGGAACCCCCAGCTCTGGGCGAAGGCGAGGTTCTGAAGGGCGGTGAGCCTGTCTTCATCGCCGGCAAGGAAATGGCGGCAGCCGAAGCCTGGGGGGAGGTTCATCTGCGGTATCTCGGCCTGGCTCCCCAGCTGCATCTGCCAGTGCCGGCGCACTATAGCAAGTCCACGTCCTTCGGCCAAGCGCCGGGCGGCGGCCATCCTCTCCGGAATGGGAATGTGGACCAGCCTGGCCCCAAGCTCCTGGCTGTGGCTCAGGGCAGCCTCAAGCAGTCCAGCGCCGATGCCGCGGCCGCGGTGAGCGGGATGAACGGCTCCCTCAAGGATGACCCGGCCGATCTCCAGCTCGCGGCACACGTCCACATAGCCAACCAGGGTCCCTGCCAGCTCAGCCAGGAACAGGTCGCGCTCAGGATAGCGATTGGGTTGCCCCAACCACTCCCTCACGTGTTGGGCGGAGGTGGCCTTGCCCAGCTTGTCCACCTCGTCGGCGCTATTGATGAGGTCGACATAGGCACTGACGTCGCTCGAGCTGAAGCTGCGAATCAACATCCTTCCCCCTGCCTAGCTTATCACCGGGCCCCTATTGTAGCAGAGGGATAGTGGTGCTACAATATGACGACTTATGCATTCCGGGCTTGGAGATACGGCAGAGCCAGCGGCTACGGTGATGGTGGTTATCCCCCATCCCGATGATGCCGAGATATCCTGCGGCGGGACAGTTGCCAAGTGGACGGCTGAGGGGCGGCGGGTGATATATGTCCTGTGCACCAGCGGCGACAAGGGCAGCGATGACCCGGAAATGACCCCGGAGAGGCTGGCCACGATCCGGGAGCGAGAGCAGCAGGAAGCAGCCAGGATCTTGGGCGTGGAGCAGGTTGTCTTCCTGAGGCACCCCGATGGCGGGCTGAAGGACACCCCGGACTTTCGTGGCGAGCTGGTTCGGCTGATCAGGGAGCATCGCCCCGGTGTGGTGATGACCGCCGATCCCCATCGCAAGTACCTGTGGCACCGCGACCATCGCATCACCAGCACGGTCACCCTGGACGCCATCTTCCCCTATGCCCGCGATCGTCTTTACTATCCCGAGCTTATGGCTGAAGGCTTGCTCCCCCACAAGGTGAAGGAGGTCTATCTCTGGGGTTCAGAGGAGCCAAACGTCTTCGTTGACATCGGCGCCACCTTCGATCTCAAGATGACCGCCCTCAGCTGCCATGTCAGCCAGGTGGGTCCATACCTGGGAAAGGGCTTCGAGGGATATATCCGGGAGCGGGCAACCAAAGCCGGCGAGAGCCAGGGGCTGTCTCTGGCCGAGGCTTTTCATAGAATCGAAATAACATATTAGCCGGGGACTGGACGGTGAGCCCTGGCAGATGTGGTATAATCTACTATATTATGGTAGGAAGATAGCCAGCCTTAAAGGAGAGCCGATGAGGATACTCTTGATCCAACCTGGCAGCGGGCAGGCAAAGGTCGGCTTCTCAGCGGCCGTTCGGACAGAGCCGCTGGCGCTGGAGATAATCGCTGCCAGCGTGCCCGAGCACGAGGTCCGGATCCTCGATATGCGCATCGAGCCGAATCTGGGCCAAAGCCTGAGTTCCTTCTCCCCCCAGCTGGTGGGCATAACCGGCTACACCCCCGATGTGCCCACCATGCTTGATATCTGTCGCCAGGTGAAATCGTATGGCCAGGGCATAGCGACTGTGGTGGGCGGCTACCATGCCAGCCTGTGTCCTCAGGACTTCGACTCGCCACATGTGGATGTTGTCGCCGTTGGCGAGGGGGAGGTAACCCTCAGAGAGCTGGTCGAGGCAATGGAGGAGGAACGGGATCTGGCCACGGTAGACGGCATTATTTGCCGCTGTGATGGCCAGCAGGTGCCAACCCGTCCCCGCAGCCTGAGCCCCAATCTGAACAGTGTGCCCTTGCCCGCTCGGCACCTGACTGCCCACTACCGCCCCCATTACTACTTTCACTTCTGGGAGAACCCCTATACAGTGGAGACAGCCCGGGGCTGCCCGTATCGCTGTAACTTCTGCGCCGTGTGGAAATTCCACCAGGGCAAATGTCGAGCCAAATCTCCGGAAGCCGTCTTGGAGGATCTGCAAAACATCCCCTCCCCAATCGTTTGCTATGTTGACGATAACTTCCTCCAGGACCTGAGGCGAGCGGAACGGCTCTACGATCTGATCAAGGCCAGCGGCATACAGCATCAGTACTGGATCCAGGCCCGGGCCGATACCATTGTCAAACATCCCGACATTGTGAAGAAGTGGGCCAGCATCGGGCTGAAGGCGGTTTTGATCGGTTTCGAGGGATTCCGGGACGAGGAGCTTGAAAAATTCAACAAGCGCAGCTCGGTCAGCGCCAATGAGAAGGCGATGGAGATCCTGGGAGACAACGGGGTGGACACCTGGGGGGCCTTCATCGTTGACCCCCAGTGGGGCAGGCCTGAGTTCGATGCCCTGATCGATTATGTGTGTCGGATGAGGATCGCCTATCCCTTCTTCACCATTCTCACCCCCATTCCGGGAACAGCCTTCTTTAAGGAGAAGCTGAAGGAGCTCACTACCAGCAACTACGAGCTTTTCGATTTCCTTCATTCCGTGTTGCCCACCAAGCTCTCCCTCGAGGAGTTCTATGCCAACATGGCCAGGCTTTACGCTAGGACTGCATTTGGCTTGACTGAGTTGAGGCGTCGCATTAGGTCAGGGCAAGTCCCGCGTTCTTCGCTTAAGCGGGTAAGGGAAATCCTGGAAGAGGTGACCAACCCCGAGACCTACTTGAAGTGTGCCAGGACAGGAACCGATCCTTGCGCCCAGTCCTGAGCATTTTCTCTCATAGCCTTTAGAGCCTGCTCGCCATCCCTCTTGGCTACAAAAGATCAGGGCCATCTCCCTGCCAATAATCAGCGTGAAAACAAAAGAGAGACCAGGTCAATTGTTCGTGGGCGTGGACATCGGTGGCACCAAGATCCTGGCGGCCGTGGTTACGCCGCAGGGGGAAATCCTCGCCCGGGAGAAACGTGCCACCGTGGCCGAGGAGGGGCCCGAGGCCGTAATCTCCAGACTTATAGGGGCCATCGAGGCCGCCCTCAGCCTGGCAGGAACGGAGCCTGCCCGCCTGGCAGCGATAGGTATCGCTGTCGCCGGGATGGCACTTCCTGGAGAGGGCGTGGTGGCTTTCTCACCCAACCTCCGCGGCTGGCGCGATGTCCCCTTGAGGGATATCGTTGCCCGGCAGCTTGGGGTGAGCACCTTCCTCATCAACGACGCCAGCGCCGCTGCCCTGGGTGAGCACTGCTACGGTGCTGGCAGGGGCGTGAATAACCTGGTCTATGTTACCGTGGGCACAGGCATCGGCGGTGGGGTCATCATCGATGGCAAGCTATACTGTGGTGCCTGTGGCGTGGCTGGCGAGGTGGGGCATATGACTATCGATGTCGATGGCCCCCGGTGCAACTGCGGCAATTTTGGCTGCCTTGAAGCCTTGGCCTCGGGCACAGCCGTAGCCAGGGAAGCCAAAAGGCATGTCGCTGAGGGAGCTGAGACCTGTCTCCCCCAACTGGTTGGAGGGGAGCTTGAGATGATCACTGCGGAAACGGTTTTCCAGGCTGCTCAAAAGGGGGACCCTTTAGCTCTGGAGATCATCGCTCAGGCAGCCTCATACCTGGGTATTGGCCTGGCGAATCTGGTCAATCTGTTCAATCCAGAGCTTATCATCGTCGGTGGCGGCCTGGCTCACATGGGCAACATGTTGCTTTCCCCAGCACTTAGGGTGATCAGGGAGAGGGCTTTTGAGGTGCCAGCTCAAGCGGTCCGCCTTGTTACCGCCCAGCTGGGGGGCAGCTCCGGGGTGCTGGGGGCTGTTGCCTTCGCTTTACAGCAAGAGGCAGAGGTGAGACCATGAGACCAGCCGAGCTTGAGGAGCGGGCCAGAGTTCTGGTGGCGGACGACGCCAGGAAAAACCTGGAATTGATTCAGGCCGTGCTCACCTTAGGTGGATATGAGGTGATCACCGCCTCCGACGGCGAGGAGGCCCAGCGTAAGATCGAGACGGAGCCTGTGGATCTGGTGCTGCTCGATGTTATGATGCCTAAATTGAATGGATATGAGCTTTGTGCTCGATTGAAGGGGAACGACCGGACAAGGCTCATCCCTGTGGTGTTGCTGGCCAGCCTGGACAAGCTTGAGGACAAGATGAGGGCTTTTGAGGTTGGAGCTGACGATTTCGTGCACCGGCCAATCAGGAGGGCTGAGCTTCTGGCCCGGGTGCGCTCGTTAGTGGGGGTCAAGCGCCTCAATGAGGATCTGGTCAATGGAGAAGACGCCCTTCTCGCCCTGGCCACGGCTATAGAGGCCAAGGATCCCTATGCCAAAGGTCATATCGAGCGGGTGGTGGACTATACTACAAGCTTGGGGCGGAAGATCGGCATGTCTCGCCGAGAGCAACAACTGATGCGCAAAGCAGCTATCCTCCACGATGTAGGTAAGATGGGGATAAGGGAATCAGTGTTGTTCAAACCAGGTCCCCTCACTGCGGAGGAACGGGAGCACCTCAAGGCCCACCCTATTATCGGGCAAAGCATTTGCCAGCCCTTGGTGCGGGAGAGGATGGTTCTGGAGGTAGTGCGTCACCACCACGAACGATACCATGGGCAGGGGTACCCCGATGGGCTGGTGGGGGAGAAGATCCCCCTGGCTGCCAGGATAATGGCCATAGCTGATGCCCACGACGCCCTCACCAGTGCCCGGCCCTACCGGCAGCAGATGTCTGAGGAGGAGTCCCTTGGGGTGCTGGGCAGGGAGGCGGGGGAACAGTTCGACCCCATGCTGGTGCCGGTGTTCATAGACATGATAAGGGCCCGAGGTGGGCTCAAGGCTCCCGGGATTCCCGCCAACCTCTCAACTTGACCGCCTTCGGCCAGCTATGCTAGAATCGTGAGCAAAGAGCCCCAATTTCTTGGTGAGCGTAGCCCAGAGGTCTAAGGCGCCAGGTTGTGGCCCTGGAGATCGAGGGTTCAAATCCCTCCGCTCACCCTTTCTTTATTGTACTGATGGCGGAAAGCCCTCACTTTGGGGAAAAGCCAAGATGGCGAAGGCACCCCAACTCCTAACAGAGCAAAAAGGCGCCCGTAGCTCAGCGGACAGAGCATTGGTCTTCGGAACCGACAAGGGCCATGCCGGCTGGTGACGCCCCGTCCCGCACAGTTCGTTAGCAAATCCGTTAGCAAAAAAAGGGGGCAATCTAGGGAACCTTTGAGAAGGGGCCTAGCCCTTGCGAAGGCAAAAGCTAGTTGCACAAATTGG
>JAUVWM010000004.1 GCA_030604105.1 Dehalococcoidaceae bacterium | reverse complement strand
TTGACCGCTGCCCTCAGCTTGAGGTAGTTGCCTGAGGTCGCCCCCTTGTGCCATAGCTCGTTGCGACTCCGGCTATAGAACCAGACGTCACCGCTGGCCAGGGTTCGGCGAAGCGCCTCCTCATCCATATAGGCCAGCATCAGCACCTCGCCGGTGTCGGCATCCTGGGCGATGGCCGGGATCAACCCCTTCTCGTCGTACCTTAGCATCTGCGAACCGTCCTTTCTCCTGGCTACGCGCTTGAACCGTTCAGGGGCACCTATCCCGTGGGCTCGCTTTTAGCCTCCTTGTATTGCCCAATGGCTGCCAGCGCCTGCTTCAGGTCGATATCCCCGGTGTAGAGCGCCTTGCCCACAATAGCCCCCTCCACCCGCTGTCCGGCCAGCCTCTTCAGGTGGCTTAGGCGCGAGATGCCGCCTGAGGCGATGATGGGGAGTTTGGTCTGGGCCGCAAGCCGGGCAATGGCATCGAAATTGGGCTGGCTGAGGGTGCCGTCGCGGGCTATATCGGTATATATGAAGCGCTTGGCCCCCAGTTCGGCCATGCTCTTCACCATCTCGCTGGCGGTGATGCCCGACTCCCTGCGCCAGCCGTGGCTGGCCACCCGTCCCTGGCGGGCGTCGATAGCGATGACGATAGCCTGGCCAAACCGGCGGCAGGCCTCCTCCACCACTTCGGGCTTCTCCACCGCCACTGTCCCCAGGATAACGCGCTTGATACCCATCTCAAGCGCCTGCTCTATAGTCTCTGGGCGGCGCAGGCCACCGCCCAGCTGGATGGGCAGGGTTACCGCGCTGAGAATCCGTTTGATGGCGTCCAGGTTGGCCGGTTCGCCTCCGGCCGCGCCATCGAGGTCAACGAGGTGCAGCCTGGGTGCCCCCAGCGCCTGCCAGTGGACGGCGACCCCCACCGGGTTCTCGGAAAATACCGTCTCCTGCCCATAGTCGCCCTGATACAGGCGAACACACCTGCCGCCCCTGAGATCGAGGGCGGGGATTATCTCCATCCTCTTTCCCCGCAGTCGATTATAGCCATCGTGTCAATTCGCATTATATCATACCGGGGGCAGGGAGCTAACCGGGCCGCCCTCGTCTTGACAAGCCCAGCCCCAGTTGCTAGACTAGGCAAGGATAAAGTCCCATTCCCCAAGGAAGGCCTCTCATCTGAGGAGGCGATTTTTATCCCGCATTCATGTTGAGGCTTTGATGGCAAAGGCAGCATCCTCATCGAGCTCGCCACAGCCCCAGCCATTCACTGAAGGGATCGTGGAGGTCTTCACCGGCAATGGTAGGGGCAAGACCTCCGCTGCCCTGGGGGTGGTGCTGCGAGCCCTGGGCCAGGGTCTTCGCGTTTACATCGTCCGCTTTATGAAGGGCGGTTATGCCTATGGTGAGAACAACATCCTGGCCCAACTCCCCAATGTCACCGTGGCCAGCTTTGGACGCCTTGGCTTCGTCACTCCGGGCAACGTCGAGGAGAAGGACAGGGAACAGGCGCGGCAGGGACTTGGGGCTGCTCGCGAAGCTATGCTCAGCGGGAAATATGATCTGGTGGTGCTTGACGAGGTGAATGTAGCTTCGGCCTGGAACCTCATACCTGTGGATGACGTGGTCGATCTGGTGCGGGAAAGGCCCCGAGGGGTGGAGCTTATCCTCACTGGCCGCCATGCCGATGCCAGACTCATCGAGTTGGCTGAGCTGGTTACCGATATGGTGGAGATCAAGCATCCTTATCACCGGGGGGTGGCGGCGCGGCGGGGTATCGATTATTGACCCGGGCTGATGATTCGATTCTGTAGTAAGGAGAGTGTGCGGTGAACATTACACTGAGCGTCATAAAGGCTGATGTAGGCGGCTATGTAGGCCATTCCAGCACCCATCCGGAGGTCCTGGAGAAGGCTCAGCAGTGCCTGGAAGGTGCTCGGGGCCAGGACCTGCTCATGGACTTTCATGTCACCAACTGTGGCGATGACCTGCAGCTCATCATGACCCACCAGCAGGGGGAAGACGATGAGCGCATCCATAAGCTGGCCTGGGACACCTTTATTGAGTGTACCAAGGTAGCCAGAAAGCTGAAGCTACACGGGGCAGGTCAGGATCTTCTGTCTGACACCTTTTCGGGCAATGTCAAGGGGATGGGCCCTGGGGTGGCCGAGATGCAATTCGATGAGCGGGAAGCGGAAACAGTGATCATATTTATGGCGGATAAGACCTCGGCCGGAGCCTGGAACCTACCCCTTTATAAGATGTTCGCCGATCCCTTCAATACCATTGGGCTGGTCATCGCCGCCAATATGCATTCCGGCTTTTCCTTCGAGGTTCATGATGTCAAGGAGAATAAGAAGATTATCTTTCATGCCCCCGAGGAGATCTATGATATGCTGGTCTTTATAGGGGCACCCAGCCGCTACGTAGTCAAGGCGGTCCATCATCGGGACACCAAGGAGGTAGCCGCAGTCTCCTCCACCCAGCGCCTGGCCTTGATCGCTGGCAGATACGTGGGCAAGGACGACCCGGTCTGTATTGTGCGCTCCCAGGGGCAGTTCCCGGCTGTAGGCGAGGTGCTGGAGCCCTTTACTGTCCCCTTTATGGTGGAGGGATGGATGCGTGGCTCGCACCATGGCCCCCTGATGCCGGTATCTATCGCTCAGGCCAACCCCTCCCGCTTTGACGGCCCCCCGCGGGTGGTGTCCGTCGGGTTCCAGCTTGCCAGCGGCAAGCTGGTGGGCCCCCGTGATATGTTCGATGACCCCAGCTTCGACGAGGCTCGCCGTCAAGCGAATGAGGTGGCCAATTACTTGAGGTGGCATGGGCCCTTTGAGCCGCACCGTCTGCCTCTGGAGGAGATGGAGTACACCACCATGCCCCAGGTGATGAAAAAGCTGGAGGGCAGGTTCGTAGACTTTTGAGGGAGTATGCCCAAGCTTCTCCTGGCTACCAGCAATCTGGCCAAGGTGCGTGAATATCGATCGTTGCTGAGCGGGGTTCCCTATGAGCTGGTGACCCTGGCCGAGGAGGGCATCGGCGATATCGCTGGCGAGGAGGCAGAGACCCTTGAGGAAAACGCCATCTTGAAGGCCACCACCTATGCGGCCAGGGGCCAGCTCCTGGCCTTGGCTGATGACTCCGGTTTGGAGGTGGATGCCTTGGCTGGGGAACCTGGGGCAAGATCGGCTCGCTATGCAGGGCAGGTGGCCTCGGATAGGGAGTTGATCGATTACCTTCTGGCCAAGCTGGAAGGCGTGCCTTGGGACAAGAGGGCGGCCCGCTTTAGATGTTTTATCGCCCTGGCCAGACCGGGAGGCGAGGTGGAGCTTTGCTGCGGGGAATGCCACGGCGTGATCAGCTTCGAGCCCAGGGGGGAGGGGGGATTTGGCTATGATCCCATCTTCTATCTTCCCGAGCTGGGGAAAACCATGGCTGAGCTTCCCCCGGGGGTGAAGAATCAGGTGAGCCACCGGGCTCGGGCGGCTCAAGGGGCACGTCTGGTGCTGGAGAAGCTGAGAGGGGAGATTCAGGATTGACCGGCCTTTCCGATTCGTTCCAGCGTCCCGTAAATTATCTCAGGGTCTCGGTCACTGACCGCTGCGATCTGCGCTGCATCTATTGCATGCCGCCCCAGGGCATTCCTCTGATGCCGCGGGGTGACATCCTTTCCTATGAGGAGATCTACGCCGTGGTTAAGGTGGCCGCGGAACTGGGCATCACCAAGGTAAGGCTTAGCGGTGGCGAGCCGCTTATAAGGGCAGAGCTGGCCAAATTGGTGGCCATGCTGGCTCAAATAGAGGCTATAGACGATATCTCCCTCACCACCAACGGGGTCTGGCTTAAGCAGCGCGCTGCTGAGCTTAAGCAGGCTGGCCTGCGGCGGGTCAATGTAAGCCTGGACTCCCTCAGGCGGGACAGGTTCGAGCGCATCACCCGCAGCGACAATCTGGGCCAGGTGCTGGAGGGCATTGAGGCGGCCAAGGATGTGGGGCTGAGGCCGGTGAAGATCAATATGGTGGTTATGGGCGGCATAAACGATGATGAGCTTCTCGATTTTGCCCGGCAAAGCATTGAGCCGGGCTGGCATGTGCGCTTTATCGAGCTAATGCCCTTTGCCAGGGAGCAGCCAACCGCTGCCAAATTTGTGCCCCTTCGGGAGATGAAGGAGCGCCTCGGCGCGCTGGGGACTTTGGAGCCGTGCCTGCCCGCCGTGGGCAATGGCCCGGCCAAGTATTTTCGGCTGCCCGGTGCCCGGGGCACCATTGGCTTTATTACTCCGGTGAGTGAGCACTTTTGCTTTAGCTGCAATCGACTGCGGCTCACCGCCGATGGCGGGCTTCGTCCCTGTCTCTTGGCCGATGATGCCATCGACCTGCGCCGGGCTCTACGAGGCAGGAGATCCCTTGAGGAAGTAAGGCGCCTGATCCAGGAAGCGGTTGCCTCCAAGCCGGAGCGTCACCGCTTGGGAGAGGGGTTGGGCCCGAAATCAGGAGCCATGGCTCAAATTGGGGGCTGAGTGTGGATGAGCCGAACGATGCCGATCGTGCCCGGATGGTGGATATCACTGAGAAGCCTGTTACCCAGCGTGAGGCGGTGGCCAAGGGCTTGGTGAGGATGAGTCCGGCTACTTTGGAGCTGCTCCGGCGGGGCGAGCTGGCCAAGGGGGACGTTTTGGCTGTGGCTCAGGTGGCAGGCTTAATGGCGGCCAAGCGTACTCCCCAGCTCATACCGCTGTGCCACCCTTTGCTCATCGACCACTCCAGGGTGGAGCTTCAGCTGGATGAGGCAGGCAGCGCTGTGGAGATCACGGCTGCTATTAGAGGCATGGGGAAGACCGGCATGGAGATGGAGGCGCTTACCGCTGTGGCCGTGAGCGCCTTGACCGTCTATGACATGTGCAAGGCCCATGACCCCGGGATGCGCATCGAGGCCATTCGCCTGGTGCGCAAGAGCGGCGGCAGGAGTGGCACTGTAGAGTTATGATGCCGCCACGGCCCCACGCCTTGAGGGGAGCGGGCCACTGATGTATACTATCAGCTAACATTGGGGGGTGTGTTATGAGGCTGTCGTGTCTTCAGGAGAACCTAAACAAGGGACTCAGCGTGGTGGGGAGGGCGGTGGCGACTAGGTCGACATTGCCCATTACCAACAATGTCCTGCTGGCAACAGACCAGTCCCGTCTCAAGCTGGCAGCTACCAATCTGGAGATCGCCGTAACCTGTTGGATCGGTGCCAAGGTAGAGGAGGAGGGGGCGATCACAGTTCCAGCCAGACTTCTCACTGAGTTCATCAGTTCCCTTCCCAGTGAGCAGCTCGATATCAACCTCGCCCCCAAGACTCGCAGCCTCCAGCTAAAGTGTGCCAGGTTCGAGGCGCGTATCAATGGGATGGATGCCGAGGATTTTCCGCCTATCCCTCAACTGGTTGAGGGGACAACCACGAAAATTGAAGCCGATGCCCTGCGTCTGGCAATCACCCAGGTGGTTTTTGCCGCCGCCGTGGAGGATACCCGACCGGTACTCACCGGCGTTCATGCTGAGTTTGAGCATGATAAGCTGACCCTGGCTGCGGCTGATGGCTTCAGGCTGGCGGTGCACACCACATCCCTGGCCACGCCGGTGGCGGAAAAGACCGAGGTCATCATTCCGGCACGGGCTCTTGGCGAGCTGAATCGCCTTGTGGCCGATCAGGAGGAGCCTGTCGAGGTGACTGTAAACCCGGCCAAAAGCCAGGTGCTGTTCCGGCTGAAGAATACGGAGCTGGTCTCGCAGCTTATCCAGGGCACCTTCCCCAATTATGCCCAGCTCATCCCGTCCAACTATGCTACTCGGGCTGTGGTCAGCGCGCCGGAGTTCTTGAGGGCGACCAGGACTGCCATCATCTTCGCTCGCGATGCCAGCGGCATCGTGCGCCTGCAGATAACCCCCGGCGAGGAAGTGGCTCCGGGGAAAATGACGATCGCGGCCCAGGCTGAGGAGGTGGGTGATGATGTGGGCGAGATCGATGCCATGGTAGAGGGGGAGGCGGCCAAGATCGCTTTCAATGGCAGGTATCTGGCTGAGGTGCTCGGGGTTCTTCACGAGGGGCAGGTGGCACTGGAGATAACTAACCCCTCAAGCCCTGGCGTTATCCGTCCCCTGGGCGTAGATAACTACATCCATGTGGTCATGCCCATGTTCGTTCAATGGTAGCCAAATTCGTGGGCATAGGGCTGCGGGAGCCTTGATCTTTTCCCGCAAGTCCCGTGCCTGCTCCAGAACGTCCTCCTTTAGGCTCTACCCCGGCCCCTTTGAAGGCTTCGAGTGCCCGGCGCTCCACCAACCACTTCATTCCTATCTTTCGGGCCTATCTTTTGGGAAGGATTTTCCGACTAGACACGTGATGAAGCGAGAGGAACAGGCCGCAATAAAGCGGAGAACAACGGGAGTGCTCAGGAGATCGGGTCGGAGGAGGGGGAAAGTTTGTTTGTTCGGCATTTGAGCCTGACCAACTTCCGCAGTTACAGCCGCCTGGAGCTGGACCTCTCGGAGCATCTGGCCGTCCTCGAGGGAGGTAATGCCCAGGGCAAGACCAACCTTTTGGAGGCCATCTACCTTTTGGCCACAACCAGGTCTCCTCTAGTCACCAATGAGAGCGAGCTCATTAACTGGCATGCCGGGGGGGAAGGCCCCCTGGTGGCTCGCCTTTTCGCCGAGGTGCAGAGGGCGGGGGGAAGGATTCAAGTGGAGATCGCTTGGCAGGCGCAGAGGGCAACCATGCCTGTTCGCAAGCGTATCCGGGTCAATGGCGTTGTGCGCCGGGTTGTAGACCTGGTGGGGCAGATCAATGTGGTGATGTTCAGCGCTCACGATATTGACCTGATTGGGGGAGCCCCTGCCCTGCGACGCCGCTATTTGGACATCGCCAGCTCCCAGGTTGATTCTCGCTACTTATATTCCTTGCAGCGCTACAATCGAGTGCTGGCGCAGCGTAACCACCTCTTACGACTGATACGGGACCGTCGCGCTCAGCCGGCTGAGCTTGATTTTTGGGATAGGGAGCTCGCTGAGACTGGCTCCTATCTCACCGTTCAGCGCCGGCACCTGGTGGCAACCCTGAGTGACCTGGCCCATGTCCTCCACCGGCAACTCACCGCTGGGGGGGAGGGTCTGCAGATAATATATCTGCCCGGCCTGGGTGGTGGGGTTTTGGGGAGCGATTGGCAGCCGGAAAGGGTTAAGCCTGAGCTTGAAGCCAGGCTGCGCCAGGCTCGGCAGAGGGAGCTTGCCTTGGGGATGACTCTGGTAGGCCCTCATCGAGACGATATCCAGTTCTTGGTCGAGGGCGTGGATATGAATGTTTACGGCTCCCGGGGGCAGCAGCGTACCGTTGCTCTCTCCCTCAGGCTGGCCGAGGCGGAGTTTATGCTGGGTAGGGGGGGTGAGCATCCCATCCTGCTCTTGGATGATGTGCTCTCTGAGCTCGATTCGCTGCGGCGCCGCCACTTGCTTGAGTCGGTGTCCCGTTACCAGCAGGTGTTGATTACGGCTACGGACCTGGACGGGTTTGAGCCCGACTTCCTGGCTAAAGCGGCGCAGTTCCGGGTGGACGGAGGCACGGTCAGGCCGCTGGGGATTGGTGGTTAGATATTTGACAAGTTTTTGTGGCTCCTGTAGGATAGATATACAGGCTAAACCGCAGGACAAGAAGGGGGTAGATGGTGCGAGAGAAGGTAGAAGCAGCTTTAGCTGGGATAAGGGTGCCTCTTCAGGCAGACGGGGGAGATGTTGAGCTGATCGATGTCGTTGAGGGTGTGGTCAAAGTACGTCTGCTTGGTGCTTGTGGTGGCTGCCCTATGGCCACTATGACCTTGAAGAACGGGATAGAGCGAATTCTGAAGCAAGAGGTGCCTGAAGTAAAGGAAGTGGTGGCCGTCGACTAAGCTTAACGCTTCCCTTTATCCAGCTCGAAGGCCTTGTGCAGGGCCCGAACCGCATCCTTGATCCTGGTTTCCTCGATGATACAGGTTATCCTTATCTCCGAGGTGGTGATGAGCTGGATGTTGATCCCCGCCTCATAGAGAGCCTGGAACATTCTGGCAGCGAAGCCCGGCGTATTCTGCATCCCGGTGCCTATAATGCTGATCTTGCCTAGATTGGCGTCGCTGACGCACTCCCTGGCCCCAATGGACTGGGCCACGGGCTCCACCAGGCTCATCGCCCTTGTCAAGTCGCTCTCAGCCACGGTGAAGGTCAGGTCGGTGATGTTGTCGATGCTGGCATTCTGGACTATGGTATCCACGCTGATGCTGGCCTTGGCTAGAGGTTGGAAGATGGCGCTGGCAATACCCGGTTGATCGGGAACGCCGACGATGGTGATCTTGGCCACATCGAGATCATGGACGATAGTCCGCACCTTGTTTCGTACTTCCATAGAAATGCCTCCCCGAATAGTAGTGCCTGGCCTGTCACTGAAGCTGGAGGCTACCAGGATGGGTATGTTATATAGCTCTCCCAGCTCTACAGCCCGAGGGTGCATCACCTTCGCCCCGTAGGTGGCTAGCTCCAGCATCTCTTCGTAGCCGATCTCCTCGAGCTGGCATGCCTCGGGGACAAGGCGGGGATCGGCGCTATAGACACCCTGGACATCGGTGTAGATCTCGCACCTTTCTGCTCCCAGGCTGGCAGCCACAGCCACGGCGGTGGTATCTGAACCCCCGCGGCCCAGGGTGGTGATGTCCAGCTCGTCGGTGATGCCCTGAAATCCGGCCACGATGACGATGTTGTCCCTGTCCAGTTCTTCGCAGATGCGCTTGGGGTCAACGTTGCGAATTCGAGCCCGGCTGTGAGTGGCGTCGGTCTGGATGCCGGCCTGAGCCCCGCTGAGGCTGATGGCCTTGTGCCCCAACGACCTCAGGGCCATGGCGAGCAGGGTGCTGGAGACGACCTCTCCGGTGGAGAGGAGGACATCGAGCTCCCTTGACTCGGGTTGCTCGCAGATCTCATGGGCCAGTCTTATCAATTCATCGGTGGTGCCTCCCATGGCGGAGACCACCACCACCACCCGGTTCCCCGTTTGCCTGGCTTTGGTTACCCGGCGGGCGACGTTCCTTATCCTCTCGGCATCGGCCATCGAGCTGCCACCATATTTCTGCACGATCAAAGCCATAAAGGGCCTCAAAAAGATTTTAGGTCGTTAGTCTGCTCATGATGGTGTGCCCTTCCTCAATGAAGACGCCGCTGTCCTTCGCCTCCGCCTCCGAGAACCCCTTTGCCCCGGCGCTGGCAAAGCCCGGGCCCCAGAGCAGGAAGGGGACAGGGTCAGCGGCATGGGTCCGGATCTCTATGGGCGTTGCGTGGTCCGAGGCGACAAGCAGGCTGAGGCCGTCTTTGCGCCAGGAGCATAGCCGTCCCACCATCTCGCGATCTATGCTTTCGATGGCCTTAACCTTGTCGTCGATAGAGCCGGCATGGGCGGCCTCGTCCGGCGCTTCCACGTGGATGACCACGAGGTCATGCCCGTCAAATGCCTCAAGCGCCCCCACCGCCTGGGCGGCGTAGTCGTTGTCCAGGCTATCGGTCACGCCCGGGATGTGCAGCCTCTCCATGCCTGTCAGTTGGGCTAACCCCATCAGGAGGCCGACGCCGGAGGTCATGGCCGCCTCAAGGCCATAGGTGCTGTGGAAGGGGGGCAGCTCTGGCATCCTCCCGCTGCCCCAGAAGAGCCAGATCATAGTGGCCGGGATATCGCCCCGGGCCCGCCGCTCTATGTTCACGGGATGGCCCTCGAGCACGGCCACCGAGCGTGACATGAGGTCCCGCAGCAGCTCGCTCCCCGGGCCCCGGGGGAGAGAGCCTTCGATTGGCCTGTCCGGGATGTCGTGCGGCGGGGTGCAGGTGGCCTGGAGTGTATCTTCATATCCCTTCAGCACGCAGATATTCCTGTAGCTGACGCCGGGGTAGAAATGTATCCGGTCGCTGCCCAGGCTCTGCTGCAGGGCAGCCATGAGCTCCCGCCCCTCTTCGCTGCTGATATAGCCCGAGCTGTAGCTCCACATCTTTCCCTGGCGCACGGCGACCAGGTTGCAGCGGAAGACCACCTCGGCCTCGCCCAGGGGGATGCCCAGGCTCCTGGCCTCTATGGCGCCCCGGCCGCAGTAATAGGCATTTGGGTTGTAGCCCAGGATGGACATGCAGGCACAGGCGCTGCTGGGCTCCATCCCTGGCGGTACCGTGCGCGCCAGCCCTACCACCCCCTCTTGGGCCAGGGCATCCAGGTGCGGGGTGTGAGCCAGCTCAAGGGGGGTCTTGCCGCCGCGCTGGGGCAGCGGCCGGTCAGCGGCGCCATCCATTATCAAGACACAGTACTTCACCCGCTTCTCCTATCGGAGGTAAGAGCTAGCATTATGTATTATATCTGCACCTTGCCTCGGTATCAAGGGCACGATATAATGTGGCTGCGGGGAGTAGCGCAGCTTGGTTAGCGCGCCGCGTTCGGGACGCGGAGGTCGGAGGTTCAAATCCTCTCTCCCCGACCACTCGGAGGCTGCGAGAGGCAGGAGATGAGAACCCAGTACACCCATACGAGATTGGACGAGGATGTATATAGTATCTCTGGCTTCTACACCCCAATCAAGGAGGTGAGGCTGAGGCACGGTGACAGGGAGGTGCTCTACGTGGTGGGGCGGGCTACCGCAGAGTCCGCCTGTTGCGGCACGGGCACCTTTGCCTATGCCATTGTCCCCGGCTATATCATGGCTTGTAAGAGCGATCACAACCAGAGAGGGCTGGCTGTGTCGCAGGTGGAGACTGTGGAGGACAAAGAGACCCAGCATGAGATCGCCAGGATGGTTGGAGAGGCGGAGGGCATCAACAACGTTACCGTCTGGTAGCCACCAGCCTTGGGGAGGGCAGCAAGAGCGGCCCCCGTTTCGCTCCCGCGTCGGCGCTAGCTCTTTGTCTGGCGCTTTGCCTCCTCCCATAGGGCGTTTAGCTCCTCGGGGGAGAGGCTTTCCAGAGAAACCCCACGTTCCTGGCAGACCTTCTCCATATGGTTGAAGCGCTCCTGGAAGCGACGGTTCGCCCGGCTAAGCGCCACTTCCAGGTCAATATCGAGCCTGCGGGCGATATTGGCCAGGGTGAAAAGAAGGTCCCCGAATTCCCGCGTCCTTTGCTGCTGGGTCGTGGCCTCCTTTAGCTCCTCGACCTCCTCGACAAGCTTCTCGAGAACGCCCTCAAGGTTCTCCCAGTCGAAGCCAACCCGTGCCGCCCGGCGCTGGATCGCCTGGCTGTAGGCCAAGGTCGGCATCTGCTGCGGCAGGCTGGCAACCAGCGAGCCATCAGCCGGCCTCTCCTCCCGCTTGAGAGCTTCCCAGTTCAGGGTTACCTCCCGGGCATCTTTCACCTTGAGCTGGCCGAAGATGTGGGGGTGGCGATGGATGAGCTTGTCGCTGATGCTGCGTGCCACATCCTCCATCTCGAATTCCTGGGCCTCGGCGGCGATCTGAGCATGGAGCACTATCTGCATTAGCAGGTCGCCCAGCTCCTGGCAAAGCTTTTTGGGGTCCTCCTCATCGATGGCCTCCACGACCTCATAGCACTCCTCCACCAGGTTTGCCTTGAGCGAGGCATGGGTTTGCTCCCGATCCCAGGGGCAGCCATCGGCTGCGCGCAGCCGGGCTATGATGTGCTTTAGGGCGCTGAAGCTGTCCGCGTCTTCAGGGTGCAAGGCTGCCTCCTCCCGCTTGATGCCCAGATTATACTGGCGGCGGTCTCGGCTTGACAAGTCGAAACTTACCTGCCTATTATCACCTTGGTGAAGGGGATGAAGCTGAGTATTCTTCGCAGCGCCGCCAGGTATCTCTTCGTGCTTTGCTTGCCCATTTTGCTCATTGCCGGCACGGTGCGCCTGGCTGTCAATGAGGTGCGCCTCTATGAGTACGGCTTCGATAAATACGATGTGAGCCAGGAGACGGGGCTGGATGATGACCAGCTGAGGGGTGTTGCCAAGGAACTGATTGACTATTTCAATTCGGGCGATGAGCCGCTTCAAGTTCGGGTTGAGGTGGAGGGGGAGGAGTTTGAGCTCTTCACGGAGAGGGAGGTGACTCATCTCAAGGATGTCAGGGGCCTGATTCAGCTCGATTATCGTTTTCAGGAGGCGACGCTGGCTTATATCCTTGGTTTTGCCGTTGTCGGTTTACTTTGGAGCCGGGGCCGCTCCTGGAGAGACCTGGCCTGGCTGGTGGTTTGGGGAAGTGCCCTCACCATTGCCCTGATGATTGTCCTGGGGCTGGGGGCAGTCATCGGTTTCGGGCAGCTCTTTCACGACTTCCACGTGCTCAGCTTCTCTAATGACCTGTGGAAGCTCGGTTCCGGCGACTACCTGCTCATGATGTTCCCCGAGTCCTTCTTTCGCGATGCCACCCTGTTTATCGCCGGGGCGATAGTTGGCGAGGCCCTGCTTCTGGGAGGTATTGCCAGGGGGCTGCTGGCGGTGACCAGAAAAAGGGCTCGGATGCGGGCCCGGCCCGGTGGAGGGGCGGGGGAAGAGACGGTATCACGGGGCTCATGAGCCGCAGGTGTTGCATGTGGAAGCACTGCAGGTGCCGCAGGCGCTGGCGGCGCCGGATATCGGTGTTGACATCCCGCTGGAGCTCTTGCTGAAGGCGGCGAAGCTGGAAAGCGCCCGTTTGGCGGGGATATGGCACTGGGGGCAGAGGACTTCCTCGTCGGCACGGCTCACCGGGCGCAGGAGCTCGAATTTGGCGCTGCAATTCGGGCAACAGTACTCATATATGGGCATTCTATCATCCCTCTATTCCAGTTTAGCCCATAGCCAGGGCCTAGTCAAGCGGGCCACGCGATCTTGCCGCCGAGGATGGTCGTCTCCACCTGGATCTCCTTTATCTCCTCCGCCGGCACCTGGGTGGGGTCAGCGCTCAGGATGACCAGGTCGGCGAGCTTGCCCGCGCTCAGGCTGCCCTTCTCCTTTTCTTCGAAGGAGGCATAGGCGCCGGCGGTGGTATACATTGCCAGTGCCTGGGCCGGTGATACACACTCCTCGGCAAGGACGACTTGCCCGGTTTCAGCCTTTCTGGTGACGGCGGCATAGATACCTACCAGGGGATTGTTGGGCACCACCGGGCAGTCGGAGCTGGCTGCCGGGCTCAAATCGTTTTCCACGAAGGACCTGATTCGGTAGAGCCACTCTAGCTGGGAGGGAGGTACCTCCGCTAGGTATCTCTCCCCACTGTAGTATAGGAAGGGGGGCTGGGTGACCACCACTGCCTGGATATCCCTCAGCCTGCGCATAAGATGCGGCGGACATACTGAGCAGTGCTCTACCCGATGGCGGTGATCGGCTCTGGGGGCGTAGTTGAGGGCGTATTCCAGAGCGATAATAGCCGCCTCCACCGTGCTTTCCTCAATGGCATGGAGGGCGATCTGAAAGCCAACCCGGTGGACATGGAGCACCTGGCGGTTCAGCTCTTCCTGGGGGGGGTGCAGACCCCCGGCGGTCTCGTCCAGGACGATCTTGGCTGCCCCCAGCCTCAACCCGCTATCTCCGTATCCTGGGGCCATGCCTCGCTTCCTGAATTCGTCCCAGGCATCGATGCCCAGCATCATATATACCCTTAAGCTCAGGTCTCCCCTATCCTTGAAGCGGTGCAGGATTTGCCACCGGCTCAGGTCGTTGCTTGAGGTGGCGTCCTGAACTGAGGTGATGCCCAGGGATAGGCACAGGCGGTTGACGAGCCTCATGCCCTGCTTCAGTTCATCGTGGGCCGGGGGTGGCACCCTTTTCCCGATGAGGGAATTCATCTCAAATAGCAGGCCGCTGGGCTCCCCTGTGGCCAGGTCTCTTTCGATGAGCCCGCCCCGTGGGTCTCCCGTCTCTCGGGTTATGCCTGCCAGGGATAGCGCCAGGCTGTTGAGCACGCAGGCGTGGAGGGAGCGGTGACTTAACCATACCGGATGATTCGGCGCCGCCTCGTCCAGGTCCTGGCGCGTGGGGTGGCGCTTCTCAGCCAGGTAGAACTCGTTGTAGCCCTTGGCCCGTATCCAGGTGCCTGGGGGGGTCTCTCTGGCCCGCTGGCGAAGGAGGGCCTTTATCTCAGCGATGGAGCTCACCGAGGACGGGCTGCAGTCGACATCGCGCAGTCTGCCTATAGAGGCGAAGAGGTGGCAATGGCTATCGTTAAAGCCGGGCACCACGGTTTTGCCCTGGCAGTCGATGAGCCTGGTCTTTGGCCCCCTGAACTCATCGAGCTCGTCGCTGCCGCCGACCGCCAAAATACTCTCACCCCTGATGGCAACCAGCCCAGCCTGTGGCCTTTGCCGGTCCATGGTTATCACATTGGCGTTATATAGGATGAGCTGTGCCGGGTTCTTAATCATTCTCCTGACTTGCCGGCTCTCGCCGCCTTCTCCAGGTGCACCATAAGGATGGCCAGATCGGCGGGGGTGACCCCGTCGATGCGTGATGCCTGGCCTAGGGTTGCCGGCCTGAATCGCTCCAGTTTCTGGCGCGCTTCAAAGCGCAGACTGGCGATGGCCTCATATCCGAAATGCTGGGGAAAGGGGTGTTCCTCGAGCCTCCGCACCCGTTCCACTTCACAGCGCTGCTTTTCGATATAGCCCTGATATTTGGCCTCGATCTCCACCTGCTCTATGGCCGCCTCATCCAGCTCAGGCGAGCCGAAGCCGAGGGCCCTGAGCGTCTGATAGCTCATCTGCGGGCGGCGCAGGAACTCCAGGGCGCTGGTGCTGGAGCTTAATTGTGGCAGACCAAGCTCTGAGAGCAGCTCTGCCGATTTCTGGCCCCGATTAAGGTATCTCTTGGCCAGGCGCTCCAGTTCCTGCGCCGTGGCCTGCCGCTTGCGCTCAACCGCCTCATAGCGAGCCTGGTCGATGAGGCCTAGCTGGTAGCCGGTGGGGGTGAGGCGCAGATCGGCATTATCCTGGCGCAGTAGAAGGCGGTATTCCGCTCTGGAGGTGAGCAGGCGATAGGGCTCGGTGAGCTCCCGGGTAACCAGGTCGTCGATCATCACCCCCATATAGGCCTGATCCCGGCGCAGGATGAGGGGGGGCCTTCCCTTGACCTTGAGGGCGGCGTTGATGCCGGCGATGAGGCCCTGGCCGGCAGCTTCCTCGTAACCGGAGGTGCCGTTGATCTGCCCGGCGAAGAAAAGCCCGGGAACAAGCTTGGACTCCAGGCTGGCGGTGACCTGGCTGGGAGGCACAAAGTCATATTCAATGGCATAGCCCACCCTGGTCATCTCCGCCCTCTCCAGGGCGGGGATAGTGCGCAGCATGGCCAGTTGCACATCCTCGGGCAGGCTGGTATTGCCGCCCTGGACGTAGACCTCGTTGGTCTCCCAGCCCTCGGGCTCCAGGAAAAGCCCGTGGCACTCTTTATCGGCGAAGCGCACCACCTTATCCTCGATGGAGGGGCAGTGGCGAGGACCTATCCCCTGGATGAGGCCGGTGAACAGGGGGGCCCGGTCCAGATTGTCCCGGATCGTCTGGTGTGTCCTGGGGTTGGTGTAGACCAGATAGCAGGGGAGCTGGGGCCGCCACGGGGTGGGCGGTGGCAGCGGGTAGATAGGGTTTGGCGGCGGGAAGTGGCGCTGAGCTGGCTCTGTGTTGGCGTAGCTGAAATGAAGGGGCGTCTGGCTGCCTGGCTGGAGTATTGTTTGGCTGAAGTCGATGGTTCTGGCATCGACTCGGGGAGGGGTGCCGGTCTTAAGCCGTCCCAGGGTGAAACCCAGGTCTCGCAGGCTCTGGGATAGCCCCAGGGCTGGAAACTCCCCGGCCCGCCCCGCGGGGTAGCTGGTATCGCCTATGATGACCCGCCCTGCCAGGGAGGTTCCCGTGGTTAGAACTGCGCATTTGCCGTGGTAGGCTTGCCCGGTATTGGTTCTTACCAGCAGGCCGGGCAAAGAGGAGCCCTCCTCATCTTTCCCCTTTACCAGTTCCTCGACCAGTGCCTGCTTCAGGTCCAGGTTTTGCTGCCGCTCCAGGGTATGTTTCATGTGGAGCCCATAGAGCTTCCTATCGGCCTGGGCGCGCAGCGCCTGAACGGCAGGCCCCTTTCCGGTATTGTGCATACGGATCTGGATGAAGGTCTGGTCGATATTTCTGGCCATTTCACCGCCCAGGGCGTCGATCTCCCTGACCAGATGCCCCTTGGCCGGCCCCCCGATGGAGGGGTTGCAGGGCATAAGGGCCACATTATCCAGGTTCATGGTGAGCAGCAGGGTCCTCGAGCCCATCCGAGCTGCGGCCAGGGCCGCCTCGCAGCCAGCGTGCCCGGCCCCGATAACGATGACATCGTACATCTTCGGCCTCTCTCGCCTATTCTACAATCTTGGCCCCTCACTGTCGAATCTTGGCTTCGAAAGGGCCTCCAAATCTGGTATACTGGGGCTGGCATGACCATGGAAGAGCTGGCCCAGAGGCTGATATCTTGGATAGGGGGGCAGGTCTTGGTGGCTGGGGGCGAGGGGGCGGTGGTGGGCATGAGCGGTGGCCTTGATTCCTCGGTGGTGGCCGTTTTGTGCCAGCAGGCTTTCGCCGATAAAGCCCTGGGGCTCATCATGCCCTGCCACAGCGGTGGGATGGATGTGGCCCATGCCCAAGCTGTGGCCCGGCAATTTCGCATCCGCACCCAGACCGTCGTCCTTGATGGCGTATTCGATGTCCTTTGTCAGACTTTGCCCGGCGCTGGACTTGAGCCTGCCACCCGGGGATTGGCTGAGGCCAATCTCAAGCCCAGGCTGAGGATGGTCGCCCTGTACTACCTTGCCAAGCGGCTTGGCTATCTGGTGGTGGGGTCAAGCAATAGGAGCGAGCTGGCTGTGGGCTATTTCACCAAGTACGGAGACGGGGGGGCAGACATCTTGCCTTTGGGGAATCTGGTCAAGGGCCAGGTGCGAGAGCTGGCTGCTCATCTGGGCATTTCTCAGCAGATCATTGATAAGCCCCCGTCAGCCGGCCTATGGAGCGGGCAGACCGATGAGGAGGAGATGGGGCTGACATATGAGGAGCTCGACCGCTATCTCACCTCAGGCGAGGCAAGGGCGGAGCTGAAGGGGAAGATAGATAGTATGAGGGATGCCACTGCCCACAAGCGCTCGCTGCCAGCCATGCCCTCCTTTTGAGCGTGTCCCCTTGTGTTGCCGCGATGTCTATGCTAAGATGTCGCATAATCATTTCCTTGGGGGAAGGATGGCTACGGAGAAGGAGAAGGCGCTGGACTTGGCCCTGGAGCAGATCAGGAAGCAGCACGGAGCGGGCTCGATATTCCGAGGTCTGGGTGAGGGCTCACCCAGCATGGCGGTGGAGGTCATCCCCACCGGCTCCATTTCGTTGGATTTAGCCCTGGGCGTGTTAGGCATCCCCCGAGGTCGAGTGACGGAGATCTTTGGGCCTGAGGCAGCGGGAAAATCGACCCTGGCCCAGCATATCATAGCTGAGGCCCAAAAACTTGGCGGTACGGCGGCCTACATCGATGTGGAACATGCCCTTGATGTGACATATGCCACCAATTGTGGCGTTAAGATGGAAGACCTGCTCATATCGCAGCCGGACACCGCTGAGCAGGCCCTGGAGATCACCGAGACCTTGGTTCGGAGCGGGGCCGTTGATTTGATCGTGATTGACAGCGTGGCTGCCCTGGTGCCCAGGGCGGAAGTAGAGGGGGAGATGGGTGATGCCCAGGTAGCGGCTCAGGCTCGACTCATGGCACGTGCCTTGAGGAAGCTGACCATGACCCTGGGCAAGACGAATACAGCCCTGGTATTTACCAACCAATTGCGGGAGAAGGTGGGGATCGTATGGGGCAATCCTGAGGTGACCCCGGGTGGCAGGGCGCTCAAGCATACCAGCTCGGTGAGAATAGATATCCGTCGCATCGAGGCCATCAAGCAAGGCAGCCTGACTATAGGCAGTCGGGTCAGGGCCAAAGTGGTCAAGAACAAGCTTGCTGCACCCTTTAGGACCGCTGAGTTTGACATCATGTTCAACGAGGGCATCAGCATGGAGGGCGACCTGATCGATTTAGGTGTGGGGCTGGGGATAGTGAAGAAGATGGGCGCCTTTTTCTCCTTTGGTGACACCAGGCTCGGGCAGGGACGGGAGAATGCCAAAGCTTACCTGAGGCAGCATCCCGAGCTGGCCCGGGAGATGGAGAGTCAGCTCAGGTCCTCGTTTGCCACCCCACAAGTCCGGACCTCGGACGAAGGGGTGGAGGTTGAACCAACGGCCTCGGAATGAGGACGATAACTGCCCTCAAAGCTCAGAAGAGGCCAAGGGGCCGGGTCAACGTTTTCCTCAATGGTGCCTTTGCCTTCAGCCTGGGTGCGGAGGTGGTGGAGGAGGTGGGGCTGGGGGTGGGGCAAGCCCTTTCTCTCTCCCAAATCGAGGAGTTAACGGGATCTGACCTTTTTCGGCGCTGTCATCAGATCGCCCTCCACTATCTCAGCTATCGGCCTCGTAGCCAGTGGGAGGTGAGGCAGCGACTGCGACGCCACGGCTTTGAGGATGAGATCGTAGACGGGGTGCTCAGCAAATTGAGGCAGCAGGGGCAGGTGGATGATACTGCCTTCGCCCAGATTTGGAGACGGGATCGGGAGGCCTTCAGCCCTCGTGGCCGGCGGTTGCTTGAGTTCGAGCTGAGGCGCAGGGGGGTAGCTGCGGAAATAGTGGATGAGGTCACTTCTGGGCTTGATGATGACGCCAGTGCCTATCAAGCGGCGCAGAGGAAGCTTGGCACTTGGGCAAAGTTGGACTATCAAGGCTTTCGTCGCCGAATGGTTGCCTATCTTCAGCGGCGCGGCTTCGATTATGGAGCGATCAATCGCACTGTGGCCCGGCTATGGCAGGAGCGAGAGGTTGACCCGGCGGCCCATCATTAGCCGGGGATGATCTTATCTTGACATCGAGTATTGGCAGGGGTAGTATTAGCTTACACCAGCTTACCCCCTATTCTTGGAAGGCTACATTGGAGCGAGGTGGAAATGTTAGTATCGCTTTTGGTTGGCATAGGGTCACTGGTGCTTGGGGGGGCGGCGGCTTTCTTCCTCAGGCAAGTGATAGCCAGCGGGAAGCTTCGGACTGCGGAGAGAGGGGCTGAGAAACTCCTCACCGAGGCCACAACCAAGCACAAAGAGATGCTCCTGGAGGCTAAGGAGGAAGCTATCAGGGTCAGGGCAGCCGCTGAGGGAGAGTACCGCGAACGTCGTTCTGAATTACAGCGCCAAGAGAGGCGGATCTCACAGAAAGAGGAGAACCTGGAGCGCAAGCTGGAGTCTGTTGACCGCCGGGAGCAGGGCCTGGTGGCTCGGGAGAGGGAGGCGGATGCGCTTCGTGACCAGCTGCAGGAGATCAAGGGGAAGCAGGTGCAGCAACTGGAGCTGATCTCCGGCATGTCCAGTGCCGAGGCCAAGCAGGTCTTGCTTCAGGCGGTGGAGGGCGAGGTTCGTGAGGAGGCGTCGCGGTATGTGCGCGAATGGGAGGCTCGGGTCAAGGAGGAGGCCGGGGAGAGGGCCAGGGAGGTCGTGGCCCAGGCTATTCAGCGGTGCGCCGCTGAGGTAAGTTCGGAGACCACGGTCTCTGTCGTCCCCCTGCCCAGCGACGAGATGAAGGGACGACTTATCGGTCGTGAGGGGCGCAACATAAGGGCTCTGGAGCACGCTACCGGCGTTGATCTCATCATCGACGATACCCCTCAGGCGGTGACCCTGTCAAGCTTCGACCCGGTGCGGCGGGAGGTTGCTCGTATCGCCTTAAACAAGCTTATCCTTGATGGTCGCATCCATCCGGCTCGCATTGAAGAGGTGGTGGAAAAGTCCAAGGCTGAGGTGGAGACCACTATCCGCAGCGAGGGCGAGCAGGCAGCCTATGAAGTGGGGGTGCACGGACTGCATCTGGAGCTGATCAAGCTATTGGGCCGCCTCAAGTTCCGTCTCAGCTATGGCCAGAATGTCCTCGCCCATAGCATTGAGGTCTCCCTGCTGGCGGGGATGATCGCCATCGAGCTGGGGACCAACGTTGTCGTGGCTAAGAAGGCGGGATTGCTTCACGACATTGGCAAGGCAGTGGGCCACGAGGTGGAGGGCCCTCATGCTCGCATCGGCGCTGATATTGTGGAGCAATGGGAGAAGACGCCTGGGGTGGCCCGGGCTGTCTCTGAGCACCATGGAGAGGCCGACACCACCAGCGTTGTCGGCTTCATCATCTCCGCCGCCGATGCCATCAGCGGGGGCAGACCTGGGGCCAGAGGGGAGTCCTTGGAACATTACCTCAAGCGCCTTGAAGACCTGGAGAGCTTGGCTAATAGCTTTGCCGGGGTGGACAAATCCTTCGCCATTCAGGCTGGCCGGGAGATCCGCATCATGGTCAAGCCGGAGGAGATAGACGACCTGGGGGCGATGAGGCTTGTCCGGGATATCACCAGGAAGATAGAGGATACCTTAGCTTATCCCGGTCAGATAAGGGTCACGGTTATCAGGGAGACCAGGGCGGTGGACTACGCCAAGTAGACTTTGAGCGGCGAAGAGGGAGAACCTTTGCGCATACTGATGGTGGGAGATGTGATCGGCAGGCCTGGCAGGAAGGCGATCAAGAGCTTGGTGCCAGGCCTGCGGAGCGAATACGGGCTCGATCTAGTCATTGTCAACGCCGAGAATGCTGCTGGCGGGCTAGGTCTAACCCAGGCTACAGCTGAGGAGATCCTTGAGTCCGGCGTCGATGTCCTGACCTCGGGCAACCATATCTGGGACCAGAAGGAGATCATCCCCCATCTCGAGGGTGAGCTTCCCATCTTACGTCCCCTCAATTATCCCTCCGGGGTGCCCGGTCGCGGCTATCTGGTCAGGGATGATGTCCTGGTGGTAAATCTGGTGGGCCGCACCTTCATGGGTAGTTTCGACTGCCCCTTCAGGGCTATGGATCGGTTGCTGGCCGAGCTTAAGGCAAAGCCCCCGGTTATCGTGGTTGATTTCCATGCTGAGGCAACCGCGGAGAAGGTTGCCCTGGGTTGGTATTTGGACGGTCGGGTTAGCGCCGTTGTGGGAACCCATACCCATGTGGGCACCGTTGATGCCCGCCTCTTGCCTAAGGGCACCGCCTATATCACCGACCTGGGCATGACAGGCCCCGCTGATTCGGTCATTGGAGACGATATCGAGGCAGTCCTCTATAGATTTCTATCTCAGCTTCCCCATCGCCTCTCGGTGGGGAAGGGGAATGTAATCCTCAATGCGGTGCTTGTGGAGTTGGATGGCGGCCAGGCCATAAGCATCACCCGTATTGATAGGGAGGTGGCAGCCAGGGGTGATGAAGGCTGACCTGCACCTTCATACCACTGCCTCCGATGGACGGCTTACCCCGGCTGAAATCGTTCGACTGGCGGCCGGGCAGGGGCTGAACGTTATTGCCATTGCCGACCATGACTCTGTAGCCGGGATTATCCCCGCCCTTCAGGCGGCGCAAGCCTTTCCCTCCCTTAAGATCATCCCCGGTGTCGAGATGGGCACCGATATCCCCCGAGGCGAGGTTCATATTCTGGGCTATTTCCTAGATTACACTGCCCCCGAGCTACTGGCTCGCTTGGAGGAGCTGCGCCATTCCCGGCGGGATCGGGCGTTGAGGATGATCGCCAAGCTGCGGGACCTGGGCGTCCACATCGAGTGGCAGCGGGTCCAGGAGCTGGCGAGAGGTGGTTCCATTGGCCGTCCCCATATTGCTCAGGCCATGTTGGAGCGGGATTACATTCCGTCAATCAAGGAGGCCTTCATCAAGTATATAGGTCGTGAGGGCCCCGCCTATGCCGAGCGGGAGAAGATGCCGCCGGAGCAGGCCGTTGAATTGATAGTGAGCTTTGGCGGTCTGCCGGTGCTGGCTCACCCGGCAGATATCGACGATGTGGAGGCCCTTATTCTGAAGCTGAAGGCAGTGGGGCTGGTGGGCATTGAGGTCTATTACGATGGCTATTCCCTTGACATAATGAACACACTGTCCCAAATAGGCTGCAGGCATGGGCTTGTTCTCTGTGGGGGAAGTGATTACCACGGGTTTGGGAGCGGCGCCGAGAGTATGCCTGGCCAGGTGAATGTTCCCCCGGAGTCCGTAGAGCAACTTATCGCCCTGGCTGGAGAGCGCGCCACGGAGCTGATGCTCCCCTGACCGATTTCTGGCAGGGCATGGCTGGTCTTGTGGTTGCCCCAATCGGGCTTGCGCAGCCAAAAGCTGCCTTGAAAGGAGCGAGGCAATGGATGCAGAGCGGGAGGTATTTGGCAATATCAGCTATGGCTGGATAATATATCCGCTGGCGGCTATTGCCATAGGCATCTTCGTCTACGCCGTATATCGGCGCTACCGGCTGTGGCGCTTGGGCGGGCCCGATAACCGGCTTGACAGCCTGTGGGGGCGGATAAAGGTCTTCAGCGGCATGGCAGTGGTCGACGGCTTGATACACAGGCGATTTTTCAGGGATAAATACCCCGGCTTCATTCACCTGCTCTTTTTCTGGGGGTGTCTGGGCCTGCTGATAGCTACCACCCTTGATGTCATCAGCCACTATATCGTCGAGTTCCTCCACGGCAGCACCTACCTGGGTGTATCCTTGATGGCGGACTCCCTGGCCATACTGCTCCTGGTGGGGGTGGCAATGGCCCTCATCCGCCGCTATATTCAGAGGCCGTCCCGGCTGGATAACCGCCCCGAGGATGCCATTGCCCTGATCTTGATTCTGGTGGTCGTGGTCACCGGCTTCATCGTTGAGGGGCTGCGCTTGGCTCACCCTGATCTGAGCCCTACCGATCAAGCGGCATATTCGCCCGGCGGGTGGGTCTTCGCCCAGGCCTTCGAGGGTGCGAGCAAGGGCGCTCTGGCCAGCTGGCATGAGGGTTTGTGGTGGTTCCATTCCATGCTGGTCCTGGGAGCCATAGCCTATGTTTCCCTCACCTTTTCCAAGCTGAGCCACATCCTTGTTTCCCCGGCCAATATGTTCCTCAGGTCACGGCGTCCCAAGGGGGCCCTGGCCCCTATTGACATCGAGAATGTGGAAACCTTTGGCGTGGGCAAGATTCAGGACTTCACCTGGAAGCAGCTATTTGACCTTGACGCCTGCACCCGCTGTGGCCGCTGTCAGGACAACTGTCCGGCTCACCTCACCGATAAGCCCCTTTCCCCTAAGAAGGTCATCCAGGACCTCAAGGCGCATCTCGAGGGGAGCGGGCCTCATCTCCTCGGCGGCGCCGCCGAGGGCGCTGCGACTCCGGCGTTGATTGGCGAGGTGATCTTGGAGGATGAGCTCTGGTCGTGCACTACCTGCCGCGCTTGCCAGGAGGCATGCCCCGTCTTCATTGAGCATATCGATAAGATCGTCGATCTGCGCCGCAACCTGGTCATGGAGCAGGCCAGGTTGCCCGAGACCGCCCAGCAGACGTTGGAGGGCATTGAGAAGCGGGGCCATCCCTGGCGGGGAACCCGGGCCACCAGAACCGACTGGGCCGAGGGGCTGGGGGTCAAGGTCCTGGCCGAGGATAGAGAGGTGGACATTCTGTACTGGGTGGGCTGTACCGCGGCCCTTGAGGAGCGCAGCATGAAGGTGGCGATGGCCCTGGGCAGGATACTACAGAAAGCGGGGGTCAATTTCGGCATTCTGGCTGCTGAGGAGACCTGCTGTGGAGACCCGGCGCGCCGCTTGGGCAACGAGTATCTCTTCCAGCTCCAGGCCGTGCGCAATATCGAGCTCTTGAAGGGCTACGGTGTGACCAAGATCCTTACCAGCTGCCCCCATTGCTTCAACGCGATAAAGAATGAGTACCCCCAGTTCGGGGGCGAGTTCGAGGTCGTCCACCATAGCCAGTTTATCGCTGACTTGGTGGCCGGTGGCCGGCTGAAGCTCGCTGGCGGGGTGCAGGGGATCGCCGCTTATCACGATGCCTGCTATTTGGGCCGCCACAACGATATCTTCGAGCCGCCGCGTCAGGTCCTGAAGGGCATCCCCCAGCTTGAGGTGGTGGAGATGAAGCGCTCTCGCCGCCAGAGCTTCTGCTGCGGTGGGGGCGGTGGCTGGATGTGGATGGAGGAGAGCCTGGGCACCAGGATAAACCAGACGCGCACCCAGGACGTGGTTGATGCCAAGGCCGATATCGTGGTCACCGCCTGTCCCTACTGTTTGCAGATGTTTGAGGACGGCATCAAGGCCAAGGAAGTGGAGGAGCGGGTAAAGGTCCTCGACCTCGCCGAGCTGGTGGAGGCTGCGTCCCCGGGGGACTAGGAAGCTCCGTGCTCTTCCCGCAGGACCCTCTTTAGCACCTTGCCCATGGGGTTCCGGGGCAGGGAATCGACGAAGACCACGGAGCGCGGCCGCTTGAAAGAGGCCAGCTTGGCCCGGCAGTACTCCATTATCTCCTCCGGGGTGGCTTTCTCCCCCTCCTTGAGCACCACTATGGCCTTGGGCTGCTGTCCCCAATCCGGGTCGGGGACGCCGATGACCGCCGCTTCGTCGATCTGGGGGTGGGAGCGGAGCACATTCTCCACCTCCTCGGGGGAGATGTTCTCCCCGCCCCTGATGATCATATCATCGCCGCGGCCGGCGAGGTAGAAGTAATTATCTTCATCCCGCCAGCCCATATCACTGGTGTGCAGCCAGCCGTCAGGGGTGAGGGCTTTGGCTGTCTTCTCCTCATCCTTCCAATATCCGCTCATTATCCTGGGGCCTCGGGCCACGATCTCCCCCACCTCTCCCGGGGCCAGCTCTGTGCCCTCCTCGTCGATGACCTTCATCTCCACGTCGGCCATGGGCCTGCCGATGGAGGAGACGAGCCTTCTCAGCTTCTTATCCTTCTCCTCCTCGGTGCCCTCGATGATGTGGTCCTCGGGACCCAGGATGGTGATGGTGGAGGCGGTCTCGGTCTGGCCGAAGGCGTTTATGAATCTGACCCAGGGCAGAAGCTCGATGGCCTTCTTTATCACCTCAAAGGGCATGGGGGCGGCGCCATAGGTTATCACCCTCAGGCCGGAGAGGTCGTATTTGGGGAAGTCAGGGTGGTCTATGACCTGCTTGAGCATGGTAGGCACCAGCATGGCCCGGTTGGCTTTCTCCCTGTCCACAGTTTCCAGCCACTGCTTTACCTCGAACTGCCTTATCATGGCCAGGGTCCTGCCTCCATAGGTGGCGGCCAGCATCGCCTGAGCCCCGGCTACGTGGTAGAGGGGGACGGTGAGCAGGTTGACCTCCACCGTCTCCGGGTCCGCGGGCTCCACATTCTCCAGGATGTAGCTAGCGAAGCTATTGTGGGTCAGGGGCACCCCCTTGGGACGACCCGTAGTGCCCGCGGTGTACATCAGCATGGTGATGTCGTCGTCACCGATCTCGGTGACCACATCTTCCGCCGAGGAGGAGGCGAGCAAATCATCGTAGTACAGCATATCGGGCTGTTTGCTATCTATGGAGATGAAGTTCTTGACCAGGGGTAGCTGGGGACGCATGGAGCGCACCATATCGATATAGCGGTCGCCGGCGAAGAGGGTGTTGGTCTCGGAGTGAGCCAGCATATAGCTGAGCTCCTCCTCCTTGGCCCTGAAGTTCAGGGGCACAAAGATAGCCCCCACCTTGGCCGTGGCGTAGTAGATCTCCGGAATCTGGTTGCAGTTCACCTGGAGCGTGGCCACTCGTTCGCCCTTCTTCACACCCAATCTCATAAGGGCATTGGCCAGCCTGTTTACTCGCTCATTTAGGTCGGCGAAGGTGTAGCGTTTGCCCTCGAAGATAATGGCCGCCTTGTCGGCACAGATAGCGGTGGCTATGCTTAGAAAATCGGTGGTATTCATCTTCCCTCCCCTTAAGTCATTTCATCTCTTCGCCGGTGGCGAGGAGGGCGGCAGCCAGTTTCCTCTCCAGCTCCAGCCCTTCCTCCAGGCTGAGCTCCAGCCCCCTGTTTACCGCCTCCTTGGCGTACCTCACCGCCAGCGCAGAGCGGGACATTATCTTTCTGGCCATTCCCTCCGCTGCCGGGAGCAGGTCCTGCGGCGCTACCACCTGGTTAACCAGCCCGATGCGATAGGCCTCCCGGGCATCGATCCACTGGCCGCTGAGGAGCATTTCCAGGGCTTTGGCCCTGCCTATAGTCCGGGGGAGGTTCTGGGTGCCCCCTGCGGGCGGGATCATGCCCAGCGTTATCTCTGGTAAACCGAGCCGGGCGTTCTCGGCGGCGATCCTGAGGTCGCAGCACAGCGCCATTTCCAGCCCCGACCCCAGAACGTAGCCGTGGAGGGCGGCGATGAGGGGCTTGGGGATGCTCAGGAAGAGCCCCCAGACATCCCGCTCCCAGCGCGCCTGGCGGGCTATCACTGGCGAGGGGGCGGTGAGGAACTCGGTGATGTCGGCGCCGACGGAGAAGGCCCTCTCCCCGGACCCGCTGAAGATGACCACCATTACCTCCGGGTCGTCCCTGACGGCGCCCAGGACCTGGTATATCTCGTCCCGCATCCGGAGGTTATAGGCATTGAGCACCCGGGGTCGGTTGAGGGTTACATAGCCTATGCCCTCTTTCTTTTCGAAGATGATGGTCTCGAAGTTGCCCACGGCCTTATCCTGTCTTTGACCGTGCCCGATCGCATAGCTCTTTCAGAGAGATCTCCGTGTAA
>JAUVWM010000010.1 GCA_030604105.1 Dehalococcoidaceae bacterium | reverse complement strand
TAATGTCCTGCTTTTTGCCTCCTTTCTTCTCCGTATTACCACGAGATGTCGGCCTGTGTAGACATCAGTGGTGGTCCAAAAAGAAGTCCTTTTGGAGCACCCGGCCTGTATCAGAATCAGTCCGAGTCTAACATTACAATGGGGGGCAGGTCACTACGACCTTCCAGTTATGGCTGGACACTGTGGAGACAGCGGGGGCGGCTCGACAGGGACCATTGTGGGTGCTATCCTTTGCCCAAGAAGCCGCGGGGAAAAGAAGCCATCAACGAGTTGCTGGCCATTTTCCTGCGGCTGTATGAAGTGCCTTATCAACAGCTGAGGTATGGCCACGCGTGCTGGACGAGTTTGATCTCATACTGGACATAGCCATTGTCCTGGGTGCGGCTCTGGCGGGAGGGCTGGTCGCCCGCTTCTTGAAGCAATCTGCCATTATCGGCTACCTCCTAGCTGGTATCGTCATCGGACCCCATGCGCTGGGGTTGATTGAAGAATCGGATGAAATCAGGGTGTTGGCTACTATCGGGGTTGTGCTGCTCCTCTTTACCCTCGGGATCCAGTTCTCGCTGCGAGAACTGATTCGCCTCAAGCGGGTAGCGATTGGCGGGGGCATATTTCAGCTTCTGGTTACCACAGGGTTGGGTGTGGGGGTCGCTGTCCTTCTCGGCTGGTCGCTTCGCGAGGCGGTAACGTTCGGCTTTCTGATTGCCATCAGCAGCACCATGGTAGTAATCGGCATGCTTACCCACCGAGGTGAGTTAGGATCAATACACGGTCGGGTGATGATCGGGATCCTCCTGATGCAGGACATTGCAGCCGCTTTCATGATGTTCGTCCTGCCCGCACTCGAAGGTTCGGGGGACAACCTGGCCACTATGCTGGGACTGGCGGCTCTTAAAGGCCTGCTATTCCTCGCCTTGATCATGCTCCTCGGAGCGTGGGTAGTGCCTCGATTCATAAGGCTTGTAGCGGGCCGAGGTTCCAGAGAGCTGTTCGTCCTTTCCGGTGCCGCCCTGTGCTTTGGAGGTGCCTTTGGAGCGTACCAATTCGGCCTGTCCGCAGCTTTGGGCGCTTTCGCTGTCGGGCTCGTTATCAGCGAATCTGACTACGCCCATCAGGTGCTTGGCGATATCATCCCTCTGCGCGATATCTTCTCTGCACTTTTCTTCGTCTCAGTGGGGATGCTCGTCGACCTGCCTTTTATGGCAGAGAACATGACTACTGTTATCGTAGTAGTCCTGACGATTGTCTTGGGCAAGTTTGTTATCTGTTCGGCTACTGCCGGCATCTTCGGTTATACAGGAAAGACAATACCGCTGGTGGGAGCGGGAATGATACAGGTCGGAGAGTTCAGCTTCGTATTGGCGGAGCTGGGGCTTACAGAGGGGGTCATTTCACAGCACATATATTCGCTGATCCTTGCCAGTGCCGTGATCTCGATTGCTCTCACCCCCTTGGTCTACAGTCTAACGGCCAATCTCAGTGCCAGGTTGATCCAGGCGAGATGGCTGAGGCCGCTCGTGGCAGTCAAAGCACCGCAATCGGTTGACGAAGTAGCGCAGATTTCCAATCATGTGGTCATTTGTGGCCACGGTCGCGTGGGTGGCAGCATAGCCCAAATGCTCAGGCAGTTGGAAATACCGCACTTGGTGATCGATCTCGATCCAGCAATTATCTCCAGCCTCCGGGACCAGGGAATTTCCTGCATCTACGGGGATGCCGGTAACCGGGAAGTGCTTTCCAGGGCAGGGCTCAAGGATGCGGCTCTTCTGCTAATCGCTATGCCTGATGCTACGTCAGCCAGGCTGGCCCTTGACCATGCCCTGCGTATTAATCCCCGGCTGGACGTCGTAGCCCGTGTTCATAGCGATTTCGAGCTTGATTTCTTGCGGGGGAGGGGGGCTTCTGAACTGGTCCAGCCGGAGTTCGAGGCCAGTATAGAGCTGACGCGGCATGTCCTGTGTCGATTGGGATGGCCCGAGGACAAAGTGCAAGGGTTTATGAGCGACTTGAGGAGAATATGTCCTTTATAACAATTATCGTTGTACGCTAGGTCACCTTTTAGAGTGTGATACTCCCCTTTGTAGTAACAAAACGATGTTTTGTCGCGACCTCAGTACCCCAAAATGTAGATAAGGGCAAGAATATATGAATAGATATGTTGCACTGGCCTGTGTATCCTTGTTATCGATAATTGGTCTGACTATTGGATGTAGTGAAGAACAGGGAGCGAAAGTCCAAGAGGTTACGTTTGATCAATTGTTTTCTAACCCGCATGAATTCAATGGCAGGTACGTTACTGTAGAGGGATTTTACTTTAGCGGCTTTTAAGTTATCGTGTTGAGTGAGAGGTTGGAATATTCAGGATATGCTGAGGGACATCTCGTACCCAAAGGCAGAATGGTTTGGATTGAAGGGGGAATACCTAAGGAAGTCTATGACAAGCTCTATCAACAACAGATGATGGGGCCTTCGGAACGCTATGGGAAGGGCAGCGTGACAGGAAAGTACGAATATGGAGGAAAATATGGGCACGTTGGAGCGTATAGTTCTCAGATAGTTCCTGTAGAAGTAGAGCTTCTACTGTGGTCTCCACCAGCAAAACGATAGCTTCAATTGTGAAATCACCTGCGCAACATTCCTCGCGATTATTGCCCCGGCGGCCTAGGGTCCTCCCGCCCAGTCGCACGCATACCTAAGTTCATGGCTAATCATGTAACGGGACTGACTGGGAACCACCGCAGGGACTCAGCCCCCACACTCTGATGCACGGCGACATCCATGCCTAGAGCTTCGTCCGGGTCTGCTACTGCAACTGGACCCGTTCTTGGGGGGCAGGGCAGAGGGCCTGCCAGGGGATCTTGTGAAGCTACTGCGGGGGAGCGCCCAAGGTTGTGTAAGGCACCGCTGTCATGGTGAATCAATAGACCATAGACGCAAGTTACTGAAACAGGTCAGTTTCCTTGTCGGGAATCCTCGGGACAGCCAAATAGAGGGACTCCGTTGTTGCGAATTTTGATTCCTTATTCTCTTGAAACATCTTAACGACCTCGCGGGCGTCCTCCTGAGACTTGTAGGTGGCCATAACCTGAATCTTCACGTCGAGATAATCGGTTATATCGATTGCTGTGGTGACCTCGTTGTCAGGGCGAGTGGCTACACCCAACTCACTGGCGTTGGAGACAAAGCTATCGGGAATGGTCACATAGTAGAGCTTTCTCGGGGCCCTATCCTGATCAACCAGCGTTTCGAACGCAATGGTAGCAGCCTTGCCAATAGTCACGTGGTCGCTGTGCCCTGAAATGCCGTCTGGACCGAACGTTATGACTATTTCTGGCTGTACCTTCTTTGTTATCTCTATCACTTTGTTGGCAATTTCATTAGCATCAGCTGAGTGCAGCTCACCGTCAATGTAGCCAAGAAGATATATGTTGCGGATACCGGTCATGGCGGCAGCAGCGCGCAGCTCAGCCTCGCGAGCGGCACCCGTGTCGATATCAGCTGGCACACCCAGGCGTGTACCCTTTTCGCCCCGGGTCGCACATATGAGGTCAACGGCGACACCCTGTCCTGTATACTTCAGGATGGTGCCTGCAAGACTAGTGCTCTCTTCATCGGGGTGTGCAAATACTAGGAGGATAGGCCCTTTCATGCGGTAGCCTCAGAACTGCGAAATTGGCTTGTGCTCCTAATCCCACGCCAGTAATGCCAGGGGAAAGACGAGCCATGACGATTTTCCCAATCGCGTACGGCGCGTATAGCTGCGAGGGGGAGATTGAGGTGCTCTCGCTCTGGCTTTAGAATATGTGGCCAACGTGCGTCCAACCACTCCCGCTGCCATCCCTTTTCGGCGACATACAGCCTTTGAACCATGTCAGTAGACCGCCTAAGTTGATCAGGCTTCTCGAACACTGCGAGACTCCCTTTGCCCTTCACAGTATAGCCTATTTCAAGAAACGAAGCAGTACCGCTGTTCGGTAGTCTCGAGATTGCACACTCCGCTATATCGTTCAGCTTGAATCTGGCACATGCAGGTCCTACCTATAATTGTCTGACTGGGGAGAAAGGAGGCGAAAAGCAGGACATTAGGAGCCAGAAAGAGCTATAATAGAGCCATCAGGTGGCAGGGTGGCGGCCTCTGAACTGTCCATCAATTCTTAAGGCCAGACTGTCCCAAAAGTGTCCCGTTGTTGCTGACGATTTTCACTTCCCTGCGCGTGCCGTTGCCGAGGGTAATAACTGCCGGGCTCTCAATAAGGAAGTGGAAGAAACGCTGAACATCCCGCTTGGTGAGAGTCCGAGCGTCGATTATTTCATCCTTTGCCCAACGCACAAAAATCCGCACATGGTCGATATAGTACCGAACCGTCCTTGGTTTGACCCTCGTCTCTAAATCGAACTCGAACCCTTCCAGTAACCATTCCCATATCCCATTTTGTCCCATTTCATTTTGGGACCCGCCCGGTTCAGGTTGTCTAGACCAGCTTTGGCCTATATCTACCTCTTGAGTTGTTCAGGTTGTCTGGAGCCTGCTTGCCCTATCTAAAATCGGGGTGGCCGGATTCGAACCGGCGACCACCTGAACCCCATTCAGGTGCGCTACCTGGCTGCGCTACACCCCGCTGGCCTATCCGAGACTATTGTGCCATACCTCCCTTCTCTTTGCAACTCAGGTGGTCCACTGATTTCGAAGCAAGCCTCTTTTCTTCAGCCGCCTCTCACCCTCCTGGGTGACTGAAAGAGACAGTTACACCCGGGAGAATCGAGCGCTCACAGCCTGCCCCGAGCTAAGCCTGCGTTTCGGAAGCGAGGACGCCACCTACAGACCAGTTCTCCCTGGACACGTCCTCAAAGACGACGATGGTTGACTCGGCTGTGGCATGAGCGATAGTAACCACCGCCTCGGTAATGACTCGGGCCAGTTCCGCTTTTTGAGATCGAGTTCTCCCGGGCCACATCTCAACCCTCACTATAGGCACTCCAATCACCTCCTTACTGCTGCCATAGGCTTGAGAGCCTTGCTCGCTGATAGCCGACCCGCTATACTGTTTACTGTTAACCATTACCTCGTATGGAGGTCAAATGGGGCTCAGTTGGCATCAGAGACTAATTCTCAAGATCAGGAAGGCACTGGGGAAGGACGTCTTCCTCTGCGATAGCTGCAAGTGGGATTGGCGCAACGCCTGTCATCGTCCGGAACGCCCCAATGCCACCTCGTGTCCCGACTACGAAAAAAGGGGGACATAAAAACACCTACAGACCATAGCTTAGTCGGGCTGCCAGGCTCAGGGGCAGCTCAAGCTCCATCATCCTCCGCTGGGTAGCGGCGATATCGTAGGGAATGCGGTAGTGATATACAGCCCGTGCCTCGGTGTCGTAGATGGCATAGCTGGCTCTGGGATCACCATCGCGAGGCTGGCCTACGCCACCGGGGTTGATTATGGAGCGGTTTTCCCTTAGCTGGAGAGCGCTATCCACTGAGAGCCTATCTACAAGGCAATTCCCACCCCCCTCAACATATCCGAAGACCAGCGGGACATGGGAATGGCCTATGAGACAGAACTTGGACTCGAAGCAGGCAAAGTTGGCACGGGCGGTGGCAACGGACAGGATATACTCCCAGATAGGCTCACGGGGACTGCCATGGACCAGGGTGAAATCATCACGGCAGATAATGGTAGGCAGGCTCTCCAGGTAGTGCCTGGCCCCTGGGCTCAACTGCTCGGCTGTCCAGCTACAGGCTGCCGCCGCCTCAGGGTTGAAATAGGAGATATCTATCTTCCCGGCTGCTGCCCAGTCGTGGTTGCCGGCAACACAGAGGTGAGGGTGCTGGCGCAGAAGCTCGATGCACGGCTCGGGGTCGGGGCCATAGCCCACGATGTCTCCCAGACACCATATCTCCTCAACCCCACCCCGCCTCTCCAGGTCCCCCAGCACCGTTTCAAAGGCAACCAGATTGCCATGAATGTCGGCGAGAATGGCGTAGCGGATCTCCGCCGACAACTATAGCAGGTTTCCGGTCTTTTTACCAGGCAGGTTGTGGGCTAAAGGGAAAGTATGTATAATCTGGCTATGAAGGTCTCAGAGCTTGGGGAATTCCGTCTGATCGATCTTCTGGCTGATGCCGCTGCCCGGTCAAAGCCGGCTGAGGCGAGCTCATGGCAACAGGTGCTGGTGGGCATTGGCGACGATGCTGCAGCCTGGCGCAGCGATGCCCCGGTCCAACTGGCTACCACCGACACCCTGGTCCAGGGTGTACACTTCACCCTGGACACCATCGCCTGGGAGGACCTGGGATGGAAGGCACTGGCGGTGAACCTGAGCGATATCGCTGCTATGGGCGCCGTCCCCAGATATGCCCTGCTGTCGCTGGCACTGCCCGGCGATAGCGAGGTGGAGGATATGGCCGCTCTCTATCGGGGGATGGCCAAGCTGGCAAACCAGTTCGGGGTGGCCCTTGTGGGGGGAGATATCGCCACCGCCCCCCTGGTGGTTATCACCGTAGCCCTGTGGGGCAACGGCCTGGGGGGGGACGATTTGATGCTCACTCGCTCGGCGGCGGTGCCCGGCGACCGAATAGCAGTGACCGGGCATTTGGGTTCATCGGCAGCCGGGCTCAAGATGCTGCGCCAGAAGCTTCGATTCGAGCCGGAGACGACCGCCTTTCTCAAAGAGGCCCATCTCAGGCCCCACCCCCGGGTGGCCGAAGGGCAGATGCTGGCGCGCCACGGGGTGAAGGCCGCCATAGATATAAGCGACGGACTCATTGCCGACTTAGCCCATGTATGCCGGGCAAGCAAGGTGGCAGCCCGGATAAGGGTTGATCGGGTGCCAGTCCATCCCCGGCTCCGAGCCAGCTTTAAGGACGACCCCCTGGGCCTGGCCCTATCAGGGGGCGAGGATTACGAGCTGCTTTTCACCGCCAGGAGAGGGCTGATCGACCGGGTGAAAAAGGCAGCCGACTGCCCCATAAGCATAATCGGCGAGATCGTGAGGGGCGAGCCGGGGACGGTAACCCTGACCGATGAGGCAGGCAAGGCCTTTGACTGGCAGGGCAGGGGGTGGGAACACTTTGTCTCCACCGGTGACTGACCGGGGCCAAGCTTTCAAGCTGATCAGCAGGAGCCCGGAACAGACGCAGCGGCTGGGCAGACGCCTCGGAGAAGGGGCCCAGGCAGGCGATGTGCTGCTCCTGGTGGGAGGCCTGGGGGCGGGGAAGACCTGCCTGGCTCAGGGGATTGCCTGGGGGCTGGGCATTGAGGAATATGCCTCGAGCCCTTCCTTCGTGGTGGTCAGGGAATATCGGGGCAGGTTAACCCTGTACCACATCGACCTCTACCGCCTCGATAGCCTGGAAGACATCTCGGCGCTGGGGCTTGACGACTATCTATACGGCAATGGCGTGTGCGTGGTGGAATGGCCGGATAGGGGGCTGGGTCTGCTGCCCCGAGAGCACCTGCTTATCACCATGAGCTACCTTTCGGACATGGAGCGTGACCTCAGCCTCGAACCCAGAGGCCAACGTTACCGGGAGATGCTTTCCCAGCTGCCCCGCCTGCCTTGAGCCTGGAAAAAGGAGAGAGGAATGCAGCTTGCCATAGACACCTCAACCCCGACCGCCAGCATTGCCCTCTTCCAGGAAGGCGAGGTGGTGGCAGAGCTGACCTGGCACTCGGGGCAAAATCACACCGTTGAGCTATTGCCCAACCTCATTTATCTACTGCAACAAGCTAAGGCAGATCTGCGCTCCGTCGATGGCATTATGGTGGCCAAGGGACCGGGAAGCTATAACGGATTGCGGGTGGGGGTAAGCACCGCCAAGGGGCTGTGCCTGGCCCTCGGCGTTCCCATGGTGGGCATAAGCAGCCTGGAGGTGACAGCCTTCGCCCACGCCCAAACCGCCCTGCCTATCTGCCCTATACACAATGCCGGGGGCGGCGAGATCGCCACCGCGCTGTATCAACTGCGAAGGGGAGTCTGGGGACGGCTTGTCGAGGAGCATATCACCACGCCGGAAGCTCTGTGTCGCCGGATGGCCACCAGAACCCTGTTCTGTGGAGACATTGCCCCTGCCCTCGCCGCCCAGCTTGAGGGCCAGCTAGGACGGCGAGCGGTGATTGCCCAGGCAGCGGCAAGGCTGCGCCGGGCAGGATTTCTGGCAGAGTTGGGCTGGCGGCGGCTGAAGAGGGGGGACTACGACGACCTCAGCGCCCTGGAGCCCCTTTACCTCAGGAGGCCCCATATCACCCAGCCCAAGGCCGCAGCGAGGATGAGATAGTGCCGGCAACCAGGGTCGGGGCAGTTATCTGGGACATGGACGGGGTGATCGCCGATACTGCCCCTCTTCACTTTGCCGCCTGGCAGGAGGTGTTCGGCGAAAGAGGCCGGGATTTCACTATGGAGGAATTCAGGCATGGTTTCGGGCTGCGCAATGACGCCATCATCGCCAGGTTTCTGGGGGATGGGATAGCGCCAGAGGAGAGGGATGCCATCTCCAGTGAAAAGGAGAGGGGCTTTCGGCGCCGGCTCGGGAGCAAGATCAAGCCACTGCCGGGGGTCGTGGAGTTGATGAGGTCGCTGGCTGGGCGAGGATTCAAGATGTCGCTGGCCTCCTCCGCCCCCAGGGAGAACATTCAGCTGCTCGTCGAGGCCCTGGGAATAGGTGGCTTCCTGCAGGTCGTCGTCTCCGGCGACGAGGTAAGCCAGGGCAAACCCAGCCCGGATACCTTTCTGATGGCGGCCGAGAAGCTGGGAGTCGGGCCTCAGAGATGTATCGTGATTGAGGATGCCGTTGCCGGCGTCGAGGCGGCCAAGAGGGCGGGCATGAAATGCCTGGCGGTGACCAATACCCATCCTAAAGAGAGCCTTGCGGCAGCCGACCTTGTGGTTGACACCCTTAGCGGCATAGATGCCATAACCTTGGAAAGACTCATTGGCTTAGGAGGCTGAGATGCAGAGAACCCTGGTTCTTATCAAGCCCGATGCTGTGCAAAGGGGCTTGGCGGGCAGGCTTATCTCCCGACTGGAAAGGCGGGGGCTGAAGATGGTGGCCTTGAAGATGCTTCAGACGGATCGAGCCCTGGCCCACCGCCTTTATGCCATCCACGAGGGAAAGCCCTTCTTTGAGGGGCTGGTGGACTATATCTGCTCCGGGCCCATCCTGGCTGCCGTCTTCGAGGCCAGGAGCGCAGTCGAGGTGGTGCGCCGGACAATGGGGGAGACCGACCCCGCCCAGGCCAGCCCGGGGACGATAAGGGGCGACCTGGCGCTGGATATCGGGCGTAACCTGGTGCACGGCTCCGACTCAGTGGAGAATGCACAGATGGAGATCGGCCTCTTCTTCACCGAGGATGAGATCCTCGATTACCCCCGGGAAAGCGATAGATGGATCTCCGGATAGCGGGGCGTCCTCTCTCCCTCTACTGGATGCGGACCACGGGGATGGCCCGGCTCCACAGCCTGTCTAGCTGGTAAAATTCCCGCTCGACGGGGGCGAAGATGTGCACGATAACCCCGCCGAAATCGAGGAGTACCCAGCCTGAATCCACAGCCCCCTCGCAGCGGCGGTAGCTTGCCCCCTCCCCTTTCAGCACCCGGTCGATCTCATCGCGGATGGCCTCGATCTGGCGCCGGGTGTCACCGCTACAGATAACAAGATAGTCGGCGAAGCTACATACCTGCCGACCATCCAGCATCACAATGTCAATGGCCTGCCTATCTGAGGCTGCCTCTACAGCCTTGCGCGCCATATCTACCGTTTCCAGACCAATCCCCCCTCTCTGTAATTATAACACATCAATCAAACCGCAGCTGCCTGACATCTGCCCTTGTCGCCCGTTCGCCCCCGTGCTACAATAGACTTTGCCACTGGCTCGATGTTGATCGGCTGTGGGGAAGACATGCCTTTAGATTCCATAATCGTCAAGGGAGCCCGGGAGCACAACCTCAAGAACATAGATGTGGTTATCCCCCGCGACCGCCTGGTGGTCATCACCGGCGTATCCGGGTCAGGCAAGAGCTCCTTGGCCTTCGATACCATCTATGCCGAGGGACAGCGCCGCTATGTGGAGTCCCTGGCCGCCTATGCCCGCCAGTTTCTGGGCCAGATGGAGAAGCCCGATGTCGATTACATCGAGGGGCTAAGCCCGGCTATATCCATCAATCAGAAAGGGGCCAGCCGCAACCCACGCTCCACGGTGGGCACCGTCACCGAGATCTATGACTATCTGCGCCTCCTCTTCGCCCGGGTAGGTCATCCCCACTGCCCCGAGTGCGGCCGCGAGATCTCACGGCAAACAGTGCAGCAGATTGTGGATGCCATCCAACAGCTCCCCCAGGGCAGCCGGATCATGATCATGGCCCCCCTGATCAAGAACCGCAAGGGTGAGCATCAAGCCGTCTTCCGGGATCTGCGCAAGGCAGGCTACGTGCGAGTTCGGGTCAATGGCCACCTCTATGACCTGTCCGAAGAGTTCGACCTCGACAAGAACAAGAGGCACTCCATCGAGGCGGTGGTGGATCGGCTCGTTATGGGCCAGGAGGGGGAGAGCAACCGGGCTGCCGATTCGGTGGAGACCGCCTTGAAGCTGGGGGCCGGGGTGGTGCTGGTCTCCATCGTCGATGGCGAGGAACTCCTCTTCTCCGAGCACTTCGCCTGCGTCTACTGCGGGATCAGTCTGGGTGAGATCGCCCCCCGAACCTTCAGCTTCAACAGCCCTCACGGGGCATGCCCTGCCTGCACCGGCCTGGGAATCAAGATGGAGATCGACCCGGAGCTGGTTATCCCCAATAAGGAACTGTCTCTAGCCCAGGGCGCTATCCGGCCCTGGGGATGGTTTTCCTGGCGTGCCGGCCATCTCGAGGGGCTGGCCAGGCGCTACGGGTTCTCGCTCCATGCGCCGGTCAAGTCCCTGAGCGACGAGCATCTGCGCCTTGCCCTCTACGGAGAGGACGGGGATGTGGTTAGGTATCGCAACCGCTACGGCAGAGTCCGGGAGTACTACACCGGCTATGAGGGGGTTATCCCTTATCTGGAGCGCCTGTACCGGGATACTGAGTCTGACCGCACCCGGCTTGAGATCGAGGGCTACATGTCATCCTCACCCTGTCCCGCCTGTCGGGGGAAAAGGCTCAAGCCTGAGTCTCTGTCGGTGACCATCGGCGGCGAGAATATCATTGAAGTGACCTCCATGTCTATCCGTGACGCCCTGACATGGGTGGACCTTATCGCTGGCAAAAAGCCCGTGCTCAGCCCCAAAGAGCGGGTGATAGCGCAGCAGATCCTCAAGGAAATCCGGGGCCGCCTGGGCTTCCTCGAGGACGTGGGGCTTGACTATCTCACCCTGGAGCGTCACTCAGCCACCTTGAGCGGCGGTGAGGCACAGCGCATTCGCCTGGCCACCCAGATCGGGAGCGGGCTCATGGGGGTGCTCTACATCTGTGACGAGCCCACGGTGGGGCTGCACCCCGCTGACGATTTCCGGCTAATAGAGACTCTGAAGAGGCTCAGGGAGCTGGGCAATACCGTATTGATTGTGGAACACGATGAGGCTATGATGCGGGCAGCCGACCATATCATTGACCTGGGCCCTGGTGCCGGCGAGCATGGGGGCTGGGTGGTGGCCTGTGGAACCCTGGCCGACATCACGGGCTGCCCTGAGTCGCTAACAGGGCAATACCTCAGCGGGGCCAAGGAGATCCCCTTGCCCTCAAAGCGCCGCCCCGGCTCCGGCGCGGAATTGGTGGTCCACGGGGCTCGGGAGAACAACCTTAAGAATATCGATGTCTACATCCCCTTGGGCATGCTGGTGTGCATCACCGGGGTATCAGGCTCAGGCAAGAGCACCCTTATCCATGAGGTCTTGTATAAGAAGCTGGCTCAAATCCTGTACAAGGCCAAGGAGAGGCCGGGCGACTGCGGCCCCATTTTGGGTCTGGAGCACATCGATAAGGTGATCAACATAGACCAGTCCCCCATCGGGCGCACCCCGCGCAGCAATCCTGCCACCTACACCGGCACCTTCACCCCCATTCGCGAGCTGTTCGCCACCGTCCCCGAGGCGCGAATGAGGGGTTATGCCCCGGGGCGCTTTTCCTTCAATGTCAAAGGGGGGCGCTGCGAGGCCTGCCAGGGGGCTGGTTTCATTCAGATCGAGATGCAATTTTTGCCCGATGTAACCGTGGCCTGCGAGGTGTGCCAGGGGAAACGCTATAATCGGGAGGCGCTGGAGATTCGCTTTAAGGGCAAGAATATCGCCGAGACCCTGGATATGAGCGTGGAGGAGGCCCTCTCCTTCTTTGAACACTTCCCCAAGATCAGGGGCAAGCTGGAGACGCTGCGCGACGTGGGCCTGGGCTATATCCGGCTGGGGCAACCGGCGACCACGCTCTCCGGCGGGGAGGCGCAGCGGGTGAAGCTCTCCGCCGAGCTAGCGCGGCGCTCCACGGGCAGGACCCTCTATATTCTCGACGAGCCCACCACCGGCCTCTCCTTCGACGACGCCGCTGCCCTGCTCCAAGTGCTGCAGCGCCTGGTTGATGGCGGCAATACGGTTATTGTAATTGAGCACCATTTGGATATAATAAAGAACGCCGATTATATTATCGACCTTGGCCCCGGCGCTGGCGACCGCGGGGGTCGCGTTATCGCCACCGGAACCCCGGAGGAGGTCGCTCAAGCTGAGGAGTCCTTTACCGGACAGTACCTGCGCCCGAAGCTAGCCAAAGGCGATGTTGAGAGGGTGGAGGCTATCGCCCGCGCTGGAGGAAGCGGCTAGTCAGGTGCCGGATTAAGGGGGTAGTGCTGTGACTCGAGAAGAGGTTCTCGACTCCATCGAGGCCAACGTTCAGAACCCAAATCTGATCAAGCACATGCTGGCCACCGAGGCCATCATGGGGGCCCTAGCCAGGCGCCTCGGCGAGGATGAGATGGAGTGGCAACTGACAGGGCTTCTCCACGATATCGATGCGGAGCTGACCGAGGATGAGCCCAACTCCCACAGCACGCTGGGGGCTGACCTGGCCGCGGAACTGGGAGCTACCGAGGCCATGTCCCACGCTATCCTGTGCCACAACGAGGCCCATGGAATCCCCCCTGAAACGTCGCTTGATAAAGCCCTGGTCTGCGCCGATCCCCTGACCGGCCTGATCATAGCCGCTGCGCTCGTCCGCCCCGATAAGAAGCTAGCCAAACTCACCGTTGATTCCCTGATGAAGCGCTTTGCTGAGAAGCACTTCGCCGCTGGAGCTAACAGGGAGCAGATCGCCGCTTGCAAGGAGCTGGGGCTGGAGCTCGGTGAGTTCATAGCGCTGGGACTGGAAGCCATGAAGGAGATGGCCCCCGACTTGGGGCTATAAGGACAAGCTCCACCCTTGCCCGGCTCCGTCCCGCTCGAGCAGCCCCACGACGACTACAGCTACCTCCACGGGAAGTGCGGCAGGGCGCAGCGGGACCCGCTCAACCTCGTCCTCGAGTATGACGGCACGACTGATTTCCTTCGTCTATTGGGTGCCTGATATCAAGCTATAGGGACTTGAAGCCGATGGTGATGGAGGCAAGGTGAAGCGGCACTGGTTGATAATACCGTTCATAATAGCCCAGGTCCTTATCTTCAGCCTCGCCTTCGGCGAGGGTGGTTACTTCGGTCATCCCCATGCTGGAGGTAGCCAGCTCTATCTCTACTACTCTTCCAGGATCGTCGATGGGGAGTTGCCTTACCGTGACTTCGACCTTGAATACCCACCCCTTGCCCTGGCGGCCTTCAGCCTGCCCCGCATCTTTGCCAGCACTCCCTCCAGCTACACCATAGCCTTTGCCGCGGAGATGTTGCTACTGGAGCTCTTGGGGTTGGTGCTGATTTACGGCTTCACCCGGCGGCTGAAACAGTCCCCCTGGGCGGCCCTCTCCGTCTATACTCTGGCTCTTCTTGCCATCGGACCGATTATCGGCGAGCGCTACGATGTGATGCCAGCAGTTATGGTTCTCGGCGCTATCTATGCCTTCTCCAGTGGCCGGTATTCTCTTGCCTGGGTTGTGCTGGGGCTAGCCACCATGACCAAGGTCTACCCGGCAGTTATCGTGCCCATCTTTGCCCTGAGCTACGTCCACCGCCGCGATTACCGCGCTCTCGCCCGGGGGCTGGGCGTCTATGCCCTGACCACGGCTGCGGTCGCCCTCCCCGTCCTTATCCTCAGCCCCGGTGGATTATGGCATTCCTACAGCTATCACCTGGCCCGCGGCCTTCACTCCGAGAGCAGCTACGCCTCTCTCCTCCTCATGGGGCAGACCCTGGGTCTGGGCTCAGTGGAGATGGTATTCGGGTACGGCTCGGTCAATGTGGCCTCGTCAGCGGCCCGCGTCCTGGCCAATGTATCGCCCTTCCTGATGGCCCTGGGCCTGTTCATGGTCTACCGGGCCTATGTGAGAAAGAAGGCGCCGGGTATCGTCGCCAGCGATGACTTGTCCCTGACCAAGATGCCGGAGCCATATGTCCTCAACTTCTCCCTGCTGGCCATACTTGTCTTCATGATGACCAGCAAGGTGCTTTCGCCCCAGTTTATCCTTTGGCTCTTCCCCCTTGTCCCCCTGGTGATAGGCCGGTGGCGGGCGGTATCTTGGCTCCTCTTTTTGCTCATTGCTGTCCTCACCCGCTACATCTTCCCCTGGTACTATTCCGAGCTTATGGCAGGCCAGGCCGGTTTGATCAATGTCCTCTTCTGGCGAAACCTCTTGTTCGGGGTGATGGCCTATCTCCTATGGAAGACATGGCCACGACCTCGTTCCATCGCCCGTCCTGGGCCACGAGACCTCCATCCGCATGGGTGACGCCCTCAGTCCCTGGCGCTCTCTCGCGCCTCCCCGTCTCTCGGACGGCTCCCTCTAGGTATCTTTCGGTATATAACCTTGGAGCATTGTGTCGAAATCGCTCATGGGCGCAGTCAATGTCTGGGGCACCAGCTTCAGCAACTCGTCCAGGGTCCAGGGACCTTGCGTCTTACGGTCTCGATGGATGCTCCTGAGAGGCCGTGGCTCCGAAAAGATGGTGATGTCGCCGCCGCTGCAGCCAAATACCTTGCCCGAGATATGGGCAGCATCGTTGGTAGCCAGGTAGACCACAATCGGCGCCACAAACTCCGGGCCAGGCGAATCGAAGAGCGCATCCAGCCGTTCCTTGGGTATCTCGCCGGCTTCGTACCTCCTTTGGAAGCTGGCGACCACGCTATCGTCCATGGTCATCCTGGTCGCCGCCCCCGGAGAGATTATATTGCAGGTCACGCGGTATCTGGCCATCTCCAGCGCGATCGAACGGGTAAAGCTTACGATCGCCCCCTTAGCGGCACCGTAATTGGATTGCCCGAAGGTTCCCCGCCGCCAGGCGTCGGAAGTTGTATTTATTATCCGTCCACTACCTTGCTTCTTCATCTGAAGACAGGCGAACTTAGTGCAGTTGAAGGTCCCTTTGAGGTGAACGGCGATCACCGAATCCCAATCGTCCTCGCTCAAATTCCATACCATCCGCTCCCTGAGAATGCCTGCCACGTTGCACAGGATGTCCAAGCTGCCGAAGTTGTCGATGCAAGCCTTAATTAGCCTCTCAGCGGCGGCATGGTCTGCCACCGATTCATAACAGGCAGCTGCCACCCCACCCCTGTCTTTGATCAGCTGTACCACCTCATCAGCAGGCGCAGCTGCCGTACCGCTGCCATCCCTCTCCACTCCAGGGTCATCGACCACTACCTTGGCGCCTTCGGCGGCCAGGGCCAGAGCTATTTCCCTCCCGATGCCGCGCCCGGCGCCAGTTACCACCGCCGCTTTGCCATCAAGTCTGCCTGCCATTAGTGACCTCCTTTGCTCTTTAGACTGGGGTTTCCCACTTCAACTGGCAATGAGGCAATTGTCATCCCCACCCCCGGCACCGATGATACCGCCCACGGCGCCTGGCTGTCAACTGTCCTGGGAACCCGCCTATGCCCCCGCTTTGTGTGACCCAGGGGATGTTATCAGCACGGGCGACGGCTTTGACTTAGCTCGGTATATGAGGTATGGTTTATGTAAATGGACGCGCATTTGGACATAGCCAGAGGATGGAGAGGCTCCTGCGCATCACGGTGAAAGCACATAAACCTGAGAGTCGGGCTCTACCTGGCACAGCCGGAGCGATGCGATATGAGCAGCAAGGCGGATAAGATAGTCGTCTTTGTCACTGCCAGCACCGAGCAGGAGGCCAAGAACATAGCCCGGCTGCTGGTCGAGCAGAGAAAGGTAGCCTGCGTAAATATTGTCCCCCGAGTACATTCGCTTTTCTGGTGGCAGGGCAAGCTCGATTCAGCCCAGGAAACACTGCTGATCGCCAAGACCAGGGCCTCACTGCTGCCTCAGGTCATTGACGTGGTCGAGAAAGCCCACAGCTACGACGTTCCGGAGATAATCGCCCTACCCATCATCGGTGGCAACGAAGATTACCTCAGATGGATAGCCGACGAGACGGTTGAAGGCGACCGAGGGAATTCAGCAGAAGCCTAGGGATATATGTTGAATGAGTCGATGAATCGTTCAATCCAGGTGCCGGGATCTGGCCAGCTATCGCCTCCTCCACTCAACCGGCCCTTGCCAGTCTCTGGCCTTCCAGGGCATTGCTTCAGAGGTCACCATCGGCAATACCTCCCGGAATAATTCAAGGCGCTCCTCGTCGGTAAGCGGCTGATAGGTCTCGGCCACGGCAAGGTTCCTCTCCAGTTGCTCCATGCTCTCCATGCCCACAACAGCGCTGCTGATGGGCAAGCCGAAGGTGTAGCGCAGGGCCCTATCATATATATGAGCCAGTCGACCCAATCCCATAACCTTCATGCCGACAACGGCTACACCCCTGGCATTGGCCACCGGCAGGAATTCCTCGACGAAGCTAAGCATGAAGTGATCGAGCGCCGAGGTAGGGCAAAGCACGCTGTCAAAGGGGAACCGCTCCAGGGCCTCTATTTGAACCTGCGGATCGGTATGGCCGCTGATGCTGACATAGCGAACCAGCCCTTCGTCGCGGGCCCGAACCGCTGCTTCCAGTGCGCCGCCTGGGGCGGTGATCTCGTCGAGCTCCTCAAGAGATGATATGTCGTGCATCCGCCATTCATCGACATAGCCGGTCTGGAGCCTCCTCAAGCTATCCTCCAGCTGGCTCCTGGCTTTATCGCGGTCGCGCGACGACGCCTTGGTGGCGATCCACATCTCCTTCCTGCGGCCTCGGGCTACTTTGCCAATCCGCTGCTCCGACTGCCCACCCGCATACCTCCACGCCGTGTCGAAATACCGTATCCCGCTGTCAAGCGCATGGTTGATCATCCTTACAGCCTCTTCCTCAGAGCACCCGTGGCTATCGACGATACGCTGTGCGCCGAAGCTGAGGATGGGAAACCGCTCTCCCGTTTTGCCGAAGGGTCTTTGCTCCACCGTGATCTCTCCGCGCCTGTTGAGTTTGAGCTGGCCTCCGAAATGTCACCTTTCAAGTTGTTGACCCCGGCGTCTCTCGGCCAACAATTCGGCCATCCCCTGGAACGCGTCCTCGTTATTTTACATACTGCCACCTCCCCCCGCAATCCTCTCATCGTCGCGGCATGTTGCGGAGACAAAGTGGACACCTGGAGGGCTTGGACAAGCTCCCCTCAATGCAGTAAAGTAGTGCTGAGGAAAGGAGCCAGGAGCCTTGAAATCCCTCCCCGGGTGGACACTTCTCCAGTGCTTGATGCTACTTATAGTTTCAGCAGGGCTCATGTCGCCCGCCTGCTCTTCTAACGAAGTCGTAGACGGAGTGGAGACCACCATCCTGGACTTCATGCGAGCAGCAGAAGCCAGGGATTTCGATAGGGTCGATGAGCTGAGCACCGGCTCGACGGACTTCAGGGAGTTTATCCCGGACAATTACCACTTCTTCGAGAACTGGGAAGACATCCATCTGAGCAGCTCCAAAGCAGAGACAGTCGGGCTGCCGCAGCGGTTATTTGGAGTGGAAGCAAAAGGGTATATCTCCGGCAGCATCAGTTACGCCGATGGCCATGAGGGCTCATTCCAGGCATATCTGGTCAAGCGGGGTGATACCTGGAGGATGCACGATATTAGGTTTTACCTGAAAAGATGAGGAATTCCAACTCGCGCAGAGGAGCCCTGAGGGAATAATACTGTAGCTTTGGTCGAGATGTCGGATAAGAACAGTTGCATTGTCAGCGGCATTTGAGTATATTCAGGGGGGTCTTACACGTCGGGTTTGAATGCCGCAGGAGATCGCTCAAAAAATCAAGGAGGTCGGATATGGGTGCCCAACTGAAGGGGAAAGTGGCCATAGTCACCGGCGCAGGCCGGGGCATCGGCAGAGGGGAAGCCCTGGCCCTGGCAGCGGAGGGGGCCAAGGTAGTGGTCAACGACCTGGGTGGGGGGCCTGATGGCGCCGGCGCCTCGAAATCGCCGGCGGACGAGGTGGTGGCGGAGATCAAGAAGATGGGCGGCGAGGCCGTCGCCAACTCTGACTCGGTGGCCACCGCTCAGGGCAGCGAGAACATCGTCAAGGCTGCCATCGACGCCTTCGGCAGGCTTGATATCCTGGTCAACAACGCAGGCATCCTCCGCGACAAGATGGTGTTCAACATGACCGAGGAGGAATGGGACATCGTGATGAAGGTGCACCTCTACGGCCACTTCTTCACCACCAGGAATGCCTGTGTCCTCTTCCGGCAGCAGCGGAGCGGGCGCATAATAAATACCTCCTCGACGGCGGGGCTGGGCGAAACCTTCGGGCAGGCGAACTATGGCGCCGCCAAAGAGGGGATTATAGGCCTCACCAGGCAGGTGGCCAAGGACATGGGCAGATACGGAGTGACCTGCAACGCCATCCGACCGGGCGCAGGCACCAGGCTCACCCTCAGCGACGAGCTGAAGCAGGCATGGGAGAGGGCGGGCATGTCGGACGACCTCAAGAGGATAGAGCAAATGAGGCCCGAGGACGTGGCGCCCCTGGTGGTCTGGCTGGCCTCTGACGATGCCGCCAACGTCAATGGCCGCACTTTCTACGTGTGCACGGGAAAGATAGCCCTCTATTCGGAGCCGGTACAGGAGAAGGCACTGGTCAAGGTTGGCGGGTGGACTGTCGATGAGTTATTCAACTCCATGCCGGCAACCCTGGCTGCGGAGCTGGTGAACCCATCGGCGCCTCAGCCTTCCACATAGTAGATAGTAGCGGCTGAGGCCGAATGGCCCCGGCCAGATGGCGTCGGGAAATCCTGGACGCGATGGGCAAAGTGAGTATCCGGGGCGGATAGCTCGAAAGGCACCGTGCGTGCAGTGGAGGGTTGAGATGCCAGATGCTGTATTGTACCAGAAGGAGGGGCGCATAGCGATCCTCACCATCAACAGGCCCGAGGCCCTGAACGCCATGAACAGCGACTTCTTCTACGATCTGGATGCAGCCATAAACAGGGTGAACGAGGACCCGGAGGTCTATGTGGCTATCATCACCGGGGCTGGCGACAGGGCCTTCTCAGCCGGGGGAGACTTCACCGAAATGGCCGCCCAGCTCACCCCTGAGCAGGCGGAGCGCAGGAAGAATCGCCCCTGGGGAGCGCTGCATGGCTACGGCGCATGCCAGAAGCCTTTGATCGCAGCCGTCAACGGCCTGGCCTTCGGTGGAGGCTGCGAGCTGGCGCTCTCCTGCGACATGATAGTTGCCGCCGAAAGTGCCACCTTCGCCGTACCGGAGCAAAGCTGGGGTATCGTGGCCGGGGTGTTTCTCTTCAAAGGGCCCCGTAACATACCCATGAAGATCGCCATGGAGATGCTGTGCACCGGCGACCCCATCACCGCACAGCGGGCCTACGAATAGGCATGGTCAACAGGGTCGTCCCCAAGGAACAGCTGATGAAGGAGGCGAAGGCACTGGCACAGCGGGTCTGCAGGTGTGCCCCGCTGTCTTTGAGAGCGGTCAAAGAGTTCTTCTACAAGGGCCTGGACATCCCCCTGGAAGAGGCGCAGCGACTCCACTACAGCCAATACTTTGAAGGATCGGAGGACGGCCGGGAGGGGCCCCGCGCCTTCGTGGAGAAGAGAGCGCCGGTGTGGAAGGGAAGATAGCCGGGAAGCCCCCCGCATGCCTCCCGAACGGAAATCGAAAATGAGGATACCTCGCGAAAACAAGGGCCGGTGCAGGAGGCACCATGGACTTCGCATTCAGTCAAGAGCAACAGGCTTTTCGGGATGAAGCTCGCCAGTTCATAGAGAAGGAGCTGCCTAAAGGGTGGCGGTGGCAAAGGTACGGCTTCGACTTCTACAGCCACTATGATGAAGTGGGCAGCTTCG
>JAUVWM010000067.1 GCA_030604105.1 Dehalococcoidaceae bacterium | reverse complement strand
ATAGCATAGGGTCGGGATCTCGAGTCCATTCTGGCGAGCCAGCTCGAGAATGCTCGTCCCGGATGTGCCGCTGATCTCAGAGCCATTCAGCGTGACGGTTACGGTCTCTTTCATTTTAGCCCTGGTGATCCTGATTCAGGCACATAACGCTCATGGTCGAGGTATCTCAAAGCGTCCAGGCGAGACAAGCACATTGCCAGGCGACGGAGGATGTCCCTGGCAAAGGCCGCGGGGCAGCCGGTGGAGCGTTTCTCACACTGATAATGGGAGCAGAGATTCTCGCCGCTTGCTTGCTCGACATCGCGGCGGGAAAAAGGGTTCGGCCTGATTATGGGCCCAGGCTCGCAGCCACCCAGTGCCATATTCTGCGCCGACGACGCTTCGTCCTCGGAGTTCATCAAAGTTAAGAACGGGCTCTTTCCCCCAGACGCCACACCCCTGAGCCGCTGAAGATAATTATACCACCCAAGAGGGCAAAGAGGCAAGCGGAAAGGGTGCCGCCTCCGCTATGGTGAAGGCTCGGCGCGGGGAGCAGGCTCGCTTACGGGGCACCAGAGATGTTATACTACAAAGTGATAGCTTTTGAAACGACCTCAATGAAGGGACGATAGTTTTTTGCTGCAGAGGTCAGGTAATATATTGAGGGTGGTGGCAGTAGCCTGTCTCCTCATCATTATACTCCCGTTGCTCTTTGCCATTATATTTAATGTGTCCCCCTCGCGGGCTATGGGGTTGGTTGGCTCCACCTTCGCCTTGGAGTATCTTGCCATCCCGCTAGGCGTTGGTCTGGATCTGCCACCTGGATATGTCTTTCTCACCGTGGTCTCCGCCAGCATAGGGATATTCACACTCGTGCTCGGGATATTTGGGCTTCTGGGGGCACAATCTCGAAGGGTTGTCGATTTCCTGCTCAAATTGAGGCGTAGAGCACAGCGATTGCAAAGATATGGTGTCTATGGGTTGATACCTGGTGCCACCGTTCTCGGCATCTATGGCTGTGCGGCAACGGTTTGGGCCTTTGGCTGGGATGTGAGACGTTCCACGCTCCTCACCACCACCGGCCTTGTCCTCATATCAGCAATACTTCTACTCTCAAGTATCGGCGTATTCGGGGTGATTTGATCGATGAAGGAGACTATTATTGAGGCCACCGACATTCACAAGATCTATGACACGGGCACGGTGAAGGTGCACGCCCTCAGGGGTGTTGACCTGAACATTCGGCGGGGCGAGATGGTGGCCATCATGGGCCCCTCCGGCTGCGGCAAGACCACTCTCCTCAATTGCCTGAGCGGCCTGGACGACATCGACAGCGGGTCGGTCCTGATAGACGGGGTGGACCTGAGCACGCTGGGCGACGTAAAGAGGACCGAGTTCCGCGCCAGGCGGATGGGCTTCGTCTTCCAGTTATACAACCTTCTGCCCGTCCTCTCTGCCATCGAGAACGTGGAGCTGCCGCTCCTCGTGTCTGGAAAGACGGCCAGAGAGGCCAGGGCCAGAGCTGAGAGCGCCCTGGAGCAGGTGCACCTCAGCGAGTGGGCACGTCACAGGCCGGCCGAGCTTTCCGGGGGCCAGCGGCAGAGGGTGACCATCGCCCGGGCGCTGGTCAACGAGCCGGCCATCGTTTGGGGCGACGAGCCAACCGGTGACCTGGACAGCGCCAACGCCACGGAGATACTGGACCTCATGGTCGATCTCAAGGAGCGCTCTGGTCAGACCTTCGTGCTGGTGACCCATGATCCCAACATTGCCAACCGCACGGACCGTATCATCTACATGACCGATGGCCTCATCGTTGACGAGAAGCTGACTGAGCGGGGCCAGCGGCGCGGCCGGGCGGGGACAGGCTCCGGGGGGGTATAGCCATAGACAACATCTTCGGCGTCTCCATGAACGGCATTATGCTGGTGTTGCTGGCGCTGCTGGCACTGGCACTGGCGGCGGTGGTCTACGTGGCCCTGCGCAACCGCGTCATGTTTCTCATCGGGTTGCGCAATATCCCCCGCCGACGCTCCCAGACCACCCTCATCGTCCTGGGCCTGATGCTCAGCACCCTCATCATCTCCGCCGCCTTCACCACCGGCGATACCCTCTTCCGCAGCGTCACCGCCGAGGCCTACGATGTCCTGGGCCATGTGGACGAGACCGTCCTGCTGGGGGAGGGGCTGCTGGGGGGGGACTCACATGAGGGCACGGGGATCTTCGTCCGCCGCGAGCCTGTGCCCCAGTCCCTGGTGGCTGACCTGGAGGGGCGGCTCGAGGGCAACGACGAGGTCGATGGCCTGATGCCGGTGCTCGCCGAGCCGGTGGCTGTCGTGAACCCCCGCTCGCGCCAGAGCGAGCCACTGGCCGTCGTGGTCGGTGTCGACGCCTCCCGTCTCGATGCCTTCCCGGACATCGTCGACCGCAAGCACCGGGCTGTGGATGTAGCCGCCCTGGCCGACGACGAGCTGCTGGTCAACGAGAGCCTGGCCGACGAGTTGAGCGCGGAGCCGGGCGATACCCTGGCGGTATATTCCCAGAACCGGCTCTTCACCTTCCGGGTGGCGGGCATCGTCCAGGACCGCCTCCTGACCGGCGCCATGCCCTTCCGCAGGCTGGGCATGGTGACCCGTATCGAGGCGCTCCAGGAGAGCTTTGGCCGTGAGGGTGAGGCCGACTTCATCGCCGTCTCGAACCGGGGCGGCGTTCGGGATGGCCTGAGCCTTTCGGATAGCGTCACCGCGGAGCTGTCCGCCCTGTTGGGCGATGAGTCTTACACTGTGGAGCCCATCAAGGCCGACGTGGTGGAGGCGGCCGAGGAGATGAGCAGCTTTATGGTCACCATCTTCATGCTGCTGGGCCTCTTCTCCATAGTAGCCGGCATACTTCTTATCTTCATGATCTTCGTGATGCTGGCCGCCGAAAGGAAGTCGGAGATGGGGATCAGCCGCGCTCTGGGCATGAAGCGCTGGCACCTGGTCCAGATGTTCCTGGCCGAGGGCATGGGCTACAACCTGGTGGCGGCCATGGTGGGCGTGGCACTGGGGGTGCTGGTGTCTCTGGCCATGACCCGTATCATGGCCATCATCTTCGCCCAGTTCGATCTTGCCATCAGCTTCCACGTTACCTGGCGCAGCCTCATCATCTCCTACTCCTTGGGGGTGGTGCTGACCTTTGTCACCGTGGCCTTCTCGTCGTGGCGGGTCAGCTCCCTGAACATCGTGCGGGCCATACGTGACCTGCCGGAGCCCCGGGTGGCCCGGGCCAGCCGGCGAGCCCTTTACTTGGGGTGTGTCGGCGTCCTTGTGGGATTGCTGATGAGCTGGGCCGGCCTCTCCTCCGACCAGCAATTTCCCTTCGCCCTGGGTATGACGCTGGTCATCCTGGGCTTGATTCCCATCCTGCGCTACAGGGGCGTAAAGGAGCGGCCCGTCTTCACCTCGATGGGTCTGGCGCTGCTCCTCGTCTGGGTTCTGGGCGCCGGCGGCTATCTGGAGCCGCTGACGGGCGAGATGGAGTTCGGCATCGAGATGTTCTTCCTCAGCGGCCTGGTCATGGTCCTGGCCACCACCTTTGTCCTGGTCTACAACGCTGACATCCTGCTGCGGCTCCTGGAGCGCCTGGGTGGGGGTACCAGGCGCTTCCTGCCGGCGGTGAGGACTGCCGTGGCCTACCCCCTGGCCAGCAAGCTCCGCACCGGTATGACTATAGCCATGATCAGCCTGATAGTCTTCGCTCTGGTGATGCAGTCCACCATGAACACGAACTTCGACCAGGTCTTCCTCAGCGATGAGGCCCGCGGCGGCTGGGACGTCGTGGTCCTGGAGAACCCCGGCAACCCCCTGGTGGACCTGCGGCAGGCGCTGGACGGTGCCCCGGGAGTCGATACGGCGAGGTTCGAGGCGGTGGGCCGGGTGGAGCCGGTACTTTCCAGGCCGATCACGGTGCGCCAGGGCCCTGACGAGGAGTTCGCCTCCTACCCGGTCCGGGGGCTCGACCGCGAGTTCCTGAAGGAGAACCGCATCGAGCTCCAGGCACGCGCCAGCGGCTTCGAGGACGACCGCGCCGTCTGGGAGGCCATGGCCGGCGACCCCTCCCTGGCGGTCATCGATGCCTTCTCCCTGGCTGGCTTCGGATTCGGCCCGAGGGACGCTGATTTCGTTCTGGAGGGCATCGATCAGGACCAACGTATCTTCGACCCCATCGCCCTTGAGATACGCGACGACCTCACTCGCCGGACGGAGAAGGTGACGCTGGCGGGGATCATCAGCACCGGGACCAGCGCCACCTTCAGAGGCCTGTACGCGGGCCAGGAGACCATCCGCCGGGTCTCCGGTCTCGAACGCCCTGACTTCACCATCTATTTCGTCAGGCTGGAGTCGGGCGAGGACGCCAAGGCCACGGCCCAGGCCATCGAGGCGGAACTGCTGACGCAGGGAGCCCAGGCGGAGTCCATCAAGGACGAGATGGAGGAGCAGCAGAGGCTTAGCAACGGGTTCTTCTGGCTGCTGCAGGGCTTCATGGGGCTGGGGCTGCTTGTGGGAACCGCCGCCGTGGGCGTCATCGCCTTCCGCACGGTGGTGGAGCGGCGCAAGCAGATCGGCATGTTACGGGCCATCGGCTATCAGCGAAGCATGGTGGGCCTCAGCTTCCTGCTGGAGTCCTCCTTCGTCGCCCTGCTGGGGGTGCTGTCCGGCGTGGGGCTGGGCATCCTCCTGGCCTTCCTGCTGCTGAACGGCGAGGACTCCCAGGCCATGGGCATCGATACCTTTGTCCTCCCGTGGTGGCAGATCCTCCTGATCATGGCCTTCGCTTATGGTTCGTCGCTCCTCATGAGCGTCATCCCGTCGCGCCGGGCCGCCTCCCTCACCATCGCTGAAGCGCTGCGATACGAATGATGGCGAGCTTGGCCGTTCTGCGCTCTTGCGTGGGGGCCTGGCAGGCCGCTATAATGGCAGCGCATGCCCGGGAGATCACCTGTGCCCTGAGCTTGTGGCAGGTGAACGAAAGAAAGGAGGGAGGGTGCCCCTGGCCTTTTCTCAGCTTGAGGACAGTCAACCCAGCCTGGAGCATATCTTCCATCCTCGCTCGGTGGCTATCGTGGGAACCCTCTCCGACCCCGCCTATGTCGGGTGGCTCCAGGGGGCGGGATACCGAGGCAGCATCTATCCGGTAAACCCCTCATTTAGTGAATTCTTGGGACTTCGGGCCTATCCCAGTATCAGGGACGTGCCGGGGCCTATAGACTATGTCATATCCTGCCTCCCGGCCCGCCTGCTGCCTCAGCTTATCGAGGACTGTGGCCAGAAGGGAGTGAGGGTGATCCAGCTCTTCACGGCGCGCATGGCGGAGACCGGCGAGAGCGATCGGATAGAGATGGAGAGGGATATCGTTGGCAGAGCCCGCCGGCAGGGTATACGTGTTATCGGGCCCAACTGCATGGGCATCTTCTATCCGGAGGGCGGGCTTTCCTTCGTGTTCGGCGCACCGCGGGAGAGCGGCTCCGAGGGCTGTCTATCGCAGAGCGGCGGCAATGCCTCGGAGCTGGTCTGGGATGGCTCACAGCGGGGCATCCGCTTCAGCAAGGTGGTAAGCTATGGGAATGCAGCCGACCTGAACGAGTGTGATTTCCTGGAGTACTTTATCCAGGACCGCCGTACCACCGTCATCGCCGCCTACATAGAGGGCGTGAAGGAGGGCCGGCGCTTCCTCAACCTGCTGCGACAGGCGGCTGCGGCCAAGCCGGTGGTCATTCTCAAAGGGGGGCGCACCGCAGCCGGGGCCGAGGCTGTGGCCTCTCACACCGCCTCGCTGGCCGGCACTGAGGCCGTGTGGGAAGCCCTCGTCAGGCAGACCGGATCGATCGCGGTGGACAGTCTGGAGGAGATGGCTGATGTGCTGCTGGCCTTCTCCTGCATGGCTCGCCCCGAAGGACGGAGGGTGGCCTGCATCGGCGGCGGTGGGGGAGGAAGCGTGTATGCTGCCGACGAGTGCGAAAGGGTGGGCCTGATCGTCCCCCGCCTCCCCTCAGAGATGAAGCAGGAGATCAAGAGCTTCGCCCCGGAAACCTGGCTGCTGATCAACAACCCGGTGGATGTCTCGGTTACCGGCTCCCCGGATGTACTGTTCCGCACGGCGCGGCTGGTGGCAGCCTGGGACGGAGTGGATTTCCTTATCACCATGGCTGCCCCCGTCTGGAGACTGGATCGTGTGCGGGTCATGGCGGACTTCTTCAGGGCCATCGATGCCTATATGGAGATCGCCACCACCCTTAAGAGGCCGATGGCTGTGGTCGTCCCCGAGGCAAACGTGCCCGAGGATTGGAAGTGGCAGGGGATCATGGAGGGACAACGCAAACTCATCGAAGCCGGATTTCCTGTCTATCCCTCCCTTTCCCGAGCGGCTCGGGCGGTGAGCCGGGTGCTCCAGTACCGCGGGCGGCTTCCCGCACAAGCGGAAGTTTAGCCACGCCGGCATCAGCCCGGCCCTGACTTCTTTCTGAAACTGAGAAGCTTGCCACCTGGGGCAGGTCTGAGCCGAAAGCGAGCTGCACCGAAGCCAGGGGGTATATGATGAAAGTGGTCGCCTCATGGAGTGGGGGGAAGGACAGCTGCTTTGCCTGCTACAGGGCGCTGTTGCAGGGTTACGAGGTCCCTCACCTCGTAAATTTCATTTCCCGGGAGTTCAGAAGGGTCTCCTTTCATGGGACAAGGGCTGGCCTGATCTCGCGGCAGGCCGAGGCTATCGGCATCTCACTGGCTCAGTACACGGTCCCGCCTGATATGTCTGTCTACGAAAAGAGGTTTAAGAGGGCGGTATCCGCTCTGAAACGCAAGGGGCTGGAGGGAATGGTCTTTGGCGACATCTACCTTGAGGAGCAACGCGAGTGGGTGGATAGAGTTTGCGGGGAACTGGGCATCAAGCCCGTGTTGCCCCTATGGGGCATATCGCCCGAACGCATCCTCGCCGATTTCATCGAGGCGGGCTTTGAGGCGATAGTGGTCTCTGCGAACGCGGACATCTTCGGCGAGGAATGGCTGGGGCGAAGGATAGACCATAGCTTCGGGGCTGACCTGAAAGCTTTAAGCCGTGGGCGAGGGTTAGATGTGGATGTCTGTGGAGAGAACGGGGAGTTCCATACCGTGGTGGTGGATGGCCCGCTATTTCGGAAGCGTATCGAGGTCGTATGCGGAGCCAGGGTGCACAGGAATGGATACTGGCTTTTTGATATACCGAGATGCAGACTTAAGCCGAAGTGAGCTGCCCGGCTTGGGGACAGGGTGCTGTTTGTGGCCACAGGGGAAGCCCTGCTCCCGGGCTGGCTTTGAACTCCTCAGGCAAAGCCCGATTCCCTCTCTACGGCCGGGTTCAGTGCCTCCGTTCGTTCACGGCCTATTTCTCTTCTTCAGCAGCAGTGCAGCAACCGCACTCACAGGCGCTGCTGCTGGCACAGGGCTGGCAACAATAGAGCACGCCCTCCTTCTCGTGGCCAGCGCCGATAACCGAACAGCCGCATGTTGGACATAACTGATCTGTCATTTTTTCACCTCCCCTCAGTTCGGATTTGATGCGCCAGAAGTCTACTCTTTTTCAAACTCATCCTTGCCCGCCCCACAGACCGGGCACAGCCAGCCCTCTGGCAGTTCCTCGAAGGCAGTCCCCGGTGCAATGCCGCCCTCCGGATCGCCCTGCTCGGGGTCATAAACATAGCTACAAACGGCGCACCTGTATTTCGCCGCTTTGATGGCCGCCTCCTTTCTCTCCTCAATATAAGCGGGAGCT
>JAUVWM010000158.1 GCA_030604105.1 Dehalococcoidaceae bacterium | reverse complement strand
CCCACCGACGTGGGGTCCATGATCTCGTAGGTTATGGGCGCTTTCAAGATGCCGTCCTGGTGAATGCCTGACTCATGGCGGAAGGCATTGGCGCCCACGACTGCCTTGTTGGGCTGGATGGAGAAGCCGGTGAGCTCACTCACCAGGCGACTCGTCTTATATATCTGGGTGGTATCTATATCGGTGGTCAGGTTGAAGAAATCGCCGCGGGTCTTGAGCGCCATCACTATCTCTTCCAATGCGGCGTTGCCCGCTCGCTCGCCGATGCCGTTAACGGTGCACTCCACCTGCCGTGCCCCTTGCCTTATCGCCTCCAGACTGTTGGCCACCGCCAGCCCGAGATCATTGTGGCAGTGAACGCTGACCACCGCCTGCTGGATATTGGGCACGTTGGCCAGGATGCCGGCGATAAGGGAGCCGAACTCCTCGGGGGTGGCATAGCCCACCGTGTCCGGAATGTTCACCGTGGTAGCCCCGGCAGCGATGACCGCCTCCAGGATACGGTAGATAAAGGCGGGCTCGGTGCGGCTGGCATCCATGGGTGAGAACTCCACATCGTTGAGGTACCCCTTGGCCCGGGCAACCATGTCTCTGGCCATCTGCAGGATCTCGTCCTGACTTTTCTTGAGCTGGTGAAGGAGGTGGATGTCCGAGGCGGAGAGAAATATGTGGATGCAGGGATGCTTGGCCTCCTTGATGGCCTCCCAGGCCCTGTCGACGGCCTGGGGCTGAGCATGGGTCAGGGCGCAGGTCATCGGCCGCCGCGTCTCCTTGGCGATAAGGCGCACCGCCTCGAAATCGCCGGGGGAGGCGATGGGGAAGCCAGCCTCAATGATGTCGACACCCAGCCTCTCCAGCTGCCTGGCGATCTCCAGCTTCTCCTCTATATTCAGGGTGCCCCCCGCCGCCTGCTCGCCATCCCTGAGGGTGGTGTCGAATATTATGACCTTGTCCATAGCCTGCTTCTGCCTACCCCTTGAGCCAGGGCATCATGTCCCGAAGCCTCTTGCCCACGATCTCGATCTCCTGCTCCGCCTCCCACCGCCGCATGGCGTTGAAGCTGGGGCGGCCGGCCAGGTTTAACAGGATCCACTCGCGGGCAAACGTGCCGTCCTGGACCTCGTCCAGAATCTGCCTCATCTCCTCCCGAACCAGATCGTTGATGACGCGCGGCCCTCGACTGTAATCGCCGTACTCCGCGGTGTCGCTCACCGAGTAGCGCATATAGCTCAGCCCCCCCTGATAGATAAGGTCAACGATGAGCTTGAGCTCATGCATGCATTCGAAGTAAGCCACCTCGGGTTGATAGCCGGCCTCTACCAGGGTGTCAAAGGCGGCCTTAATGAGGGCGCTCACGCCACCGCAGAGCACCGCCTGCTCGCCGAAGAGGTCGGTCTCAGTCTCCTCGGCGAAGGTGGTTTCCAGAACCCCGGCTTGGGTGCAGCCGATGCCCTTGGCATAGGCCAGGGCAAGCTCCCTGGCCCTGCCCGAGACATCCTGCTGGATGGCCACCAGCGCCGGTGGCCCCAGGCCCTCGGTGTAAAGGCGGCGCAGCATATGCCCCGGGCATTTGGGGGCCACCATGCTGACATCCACATCGGCAGGGGGGATGATCTGCCCATAGTGGATGTTGAAGCCATGGGCGAACATCAGGGTATCGCCGGGTTTTAACCCCTTTTCGATGGACTCACGGTAGAGACGGGCGTGCAGCTGGTCTGGGACAAGCATCATCACTACGCTTGCCTCCTCGGCCACCTCTTGGGCCGAGGCTACCTGAAATCCGGCCTCTTGAGCCTGCTGCCAGGGCTGGCTCCCCTCCAGCTCCGCTACCAGAACCCGAAGGCCGCTGTCTCTCAGGTTTTGGGCATGGGCATGCCCCTGGCTGCCGTAGCCCATAACACCGATGCTCTTATCCTTGAGCAAACCCAGATCAGCGTCGCTATCATAGTAAATCCTGCCCATGCTAGTTCATCCTTTTCTGAATTTTTGCCTGCCTATACATTGGATATCTCCGCCTCCCCCTTCCGAGGTCCTGAAGGCCGGCGGTGGCGTGCTTTCTCGGGCCTCCGCGCCGCCACCAGCGCCCCAGCTGTCCCCCGCGTCATAGCGATACGACCGGTGCGTGCCAGCTCCTTGATGCCGAAACCGCGCAGTAGGTTATACAGGGAGTCGATCTTGTCCTCATCCCCGGTGACCTGCACCACCAGGGAATCGGGGGCGACATCCACAATATCTGCCCTGAAGATGTCAACGATCTGGATGATCTCGCTTCTGGTGGTGGGGGTGGCCTTTACCTTGATGAGGGCCAGCTCCCGAGCTACTATATTATCGTGAGTGATGTCGGAGACCTTGACCACCTCTACCACCTTATAGAGCTGCTTAGCCACCTGATCCACAGCGGTAGTGGCCTCGTCAACCACAATGGTCATGCGCGATATCTTAGGTAGTTCGGTATGGCCGACAGCAATGCTCTCGATATTGAAGCCGCGCCTTCGGAAAAGGCTGGCTACCTGATTTAGCACCCCAGGCTTGTCCTCTACCAGAGCAACCAGAGTATGCTTGGTGCTGGCCATCTTTCAACCTCGACTTTCCCCCACGTCTTCGAGACTAGCGGTCGCTGGTTTCCTCAGTGCCGGCGGTGACCTTCCCCCTTGGCTCCTCGATGATCTCGGCCAGGGAAGCCCCTGGCGGCACCATGGGATAGACGTTCTCCTCAGGCTCGACAATAAAGTCGATGAGGAAGGAACCGGGGTGGGCCATCGCCTGCTCGATGGCGGCAGGTATCTGGACCTTATCCGTTACCCTGACAGCGGGAAGGCCATAGGCCTCGGCGATCTTGACAAAGTCCGGCCCCGACAGCCGGGTGCCCACATAACGACGCTCGTAGAACAGTTCCTGCCACTGCCTCACCATTCCCAGAAAACCATTGTCAATGATGGCTATCTTTAAGGCAATGTTATCCTGAACCAAAGTCGCCAGCTCCTGGATGGTCATCTGGAAACCGCCATCGCCGTCAATGCACCACACCGTCTCCCCGGGACAACCCACCATGGCCCCCATGGCCGCCGGAAGCCCAAAGCCCATGGTGCCCAGTCCGCCGGAGGATATCAGGCGATGGGGCTTATTGTAGCAAAAGTGCTGCGCCGCCCACATCTGATTCTGCCCGACCCCGGT
>JAUVWM010000149.1 GCA_030604105.1 Dehalococcoidaceae bacterium | reverse complement strand
GGGTCGAGGCGCATTATAGCCGGCAGGCCGGTGGCGAAGGTTATCCCCGCCTTGGGATTGACCTGAGTCTGCTTGATATCCAGAAAGTGGTACTCTATGGGGTCTTCGATAGTTACAATATTGCGCTCATTTCGGTCAAGCTGGTTTATCGAGGCATAAAGGGTGGTAGTCTTGCCTGACCCGGTGGGACCGGCAACCAGGATCATGCCAAAAGGGCTCTTGAGCATATCTCGGTATCTCTTCAGGGCCTCAGTCAGCAAACCGAGCTCGGGCAAGGTGAAAAGCGGCAGGGACTTATCCAGGATGCGCAGAACCACTGTCTCTCCGTATGCAGTCTCATATGTAGCGGCGCGAACGTCCGCTTCCCTGCCCTCCACTCGAATCTCGAACTGCCCATCCTGGGGACGCCTTTGTTCGGTGATGTTCATCTTAGCCAGGATTTTCACCCTGGAAACCAGGGGGTCGAGGGTGCCTGGAGGCAGGGACATCGCATCGTGGAGAACGCCGTCGATGCGGTAGCGAATGCGAACCCTGCTCTCCTGGGGCTCGATATGGATATCCGACGCCCGTTCTTTAAGGGCCTGGGCGATAAGCAGATCCACCGTCCGGACAATGGGCGTCTGGGCAACGAGGTCTCCGGAGGCGAGGGCCTCTGCCCCTTGCCCTGGCCCGGGTGAGGGTGCAATTTGACCGATCTGTCTCTCAATCTCGCCATGTGCTTTGTAGTTAAGGTCAATGGCCTCCTGTATCTCGGCCGGGATACCAACCGCTGGCTGGACTCTCATCTTCGCCTGAGCGGCGATATCATCGATGGCGCGGATATCCGTAGGGTCGGCCATGGCCACCACCAGTGAATCGCCGACGATGTCGAGCGGTATGAGAGTGTGTCCTCTGGCCGTCCGTTCAGGGACCAACCGCAAGGCGCCCGGCTGAACCGGATGGCACCTCAGGTCGATGAGAGGCATGTTCAGCTGAAGACAGAGCACCGTGGCTATATCTTTGGGCGTGACCAGCCCTTGCTCCACCAGAATTTCGCCAAGCTTGCGAGGCTGCTTGCGCTGTAGCTCCAATGCTTTCTCCACCTGCTCAGCGGTGACCCGGCCTGCCTCAACAAGCATCTCGCCGAGATGTTTCCTCGGAGCTGTCCTTGTCGGGTGGGTCGTATTATCTGGGTGTAAATTATTCTCCCCGTTCATGTCCTGCCCCCAAGGGCCTCAAGCTCATACGCAGCGGTTTGCCAGCCAGCTGTCTCAGGGCCAAAGCCGATGGGTGCTTGGGCAGAGCGGGGGTTACAGGCATGCCCCCGGCTTCAAGCTCAAGGGAGGCCCTCGCGGTGGATGACCACGGCTGTTGAGCTGACACCGGTCAAGCCATCGGGTCCAGAGCCTGTTGCTGTGACGGCCTAATACCCGGTGGTTACTTGTGTAACCGTCCCATCTGCGGTACAGGTGTAAGTGCCCTTCGTGGTAACCTGGCGCATGAATATGTCGGCGTCGGAGTTCTTGTATGTTGTGTCAGGATAGAGCACATATCCGCCAGCGACATCGCTTTCCCAGTCAGGGAACTTCTTCATGTTATTGGTTGTAATGGTGACCGGGTCAGACAGTGACTCCAACCCTTGGTCTGCCATCAGGGCGTCCACCGCCGCCTGGACGTTTGAGAGTTCGGCCTCCGCAGCGCTTGTCTCACTCCCGCCCCTGAGATGCGTCACGACGGGGACGGCAATGCCGGCCAGTATCGCCATGATGCCGACCGCGATGAGGATCTCTATCAGCGTAAACGCGCGCTGGCCCCGTAGAGACCTTCTCCTGCTTTGCCCTCCTCCCACCCTTGGGGGATCGCCGCATTCGGCGTTTGTCTTTATAGTCACGACCTCCTCCGGGTTCGCTTTACAGCCCAAACAAAATACCCTTCGGCCTAGCTGTTCCGAAGAGTATTACTTCACTTCATTCGGTGGCAGCCCAGCCGTCATTGCTTGCCAATAAGCGTTAGACCTGTGGCTTTGCGCCCCCGCCTTTCGACGGGTTTGCCTTTTTCACCGCCCTGTATCCAGTTGTTAGACTAAGCTTGTTTTTTCCCTCCTGCCTGAGTCAAGCGCGAGACCCACTGCCTGCCCCGGAGGCTTGACCTGCACCCGTGAGCAACTCCTCATCTATGGGCATGTCGTACGCCTTCAAGAAATCCATGAAGGCAGCCTGGGTGATACGATACTGCCCGTCTGGAAGAACATAGGCATGCAGTTTCTCAGCCCTGATCCACTTCAGAACCGTCCCCCTGCTCACATGGCAGTACCTCCCGATGTGGCCAGTTGTCAACCGTCTGTCGCCGTTCGCCATCTCAAATGCCCCCCCTCTCGTTTGCGGTAACCGTGCAAGACATCCAAATGGGTGGATTCTCTAAGCAGAGAAAGCACGTTCAGAGTAACCAAATCACCTCTTCAATTGTAAACGACAGGCGTTTGCTGCTGCTACAGTACTTTAGTAACAGGGAGAGTGAGAATTTTGTCACATCGGTCCATTTGGTGGAACGGGAAGAAAGGGGTCAGGACAGACATAGTGCTACACGTGCATGCCCAGGCCTCCAGCCACCTCCAGGCAGGAGCCGGTTATGTAGCTCGATGCCTCAGAGACAAGGAAGACGGCGGCGGCGGCGATATCTTGGGGCAGCCCCCATCGTTTGAGGGGGACGCCAGCTAGGAAAGCCTGGCGTATGTCAGGGGGCAGCATTTCGTTCTCCCAGTTGACCTTGGGGGTGGTTATGCAGCCGGGCAAGATGCAGTTGACCCTGATATCGTGGGGGGCCCACTCCGCGGCCAGGGTCAGGGTGAGGCTCATAACCCCGGCCTTGGCGGCCGAGTAATGGGCATAGCCTGGAGCGTTGGTGACAGCCGCCATCGAGCTGATGTTTATGATGGCGCCCCCTCCCCGCTCGGCCATCACCCGGCCCGCGGCCTGGCAGCAGAGGAAGCAGCCCTTGAGGTTTACGGCGACGACCCTGTCCCATTCCGCCTCCTCTCTTTGCAGGGTGCCCACCGCGTAGCCCATCTCGGGGCTTGAAGCTACCAGACCGAATTCCCCGCCGGCGTTGTTGACCCAGATGTCGAGCCTGCCCAATTCCTCCGTCGTTCTCTTCACTGCCTTGGCGATATCCTGGGGCTTGGTGACATCCGTGGCTATGGCCACGGCTTTTCTGCCCTTGGCCTTGATTTCGGCGGCCACGGCTTCGATCTCGGCCTGGGTCCGGGCCAGCACCGCGACATCGGCGCCGGCATCGGCGAATGCCAGGGCGATGCCCCTGCCGATCCCGCGTCCGCCGCCGGTTACCACCGTTGCCTTGCCGGCAAGGCTGAACATAGATGACGGCATAGTGACCTCCTCGTTCTTCAGCGCAATTATGTGGGGATTATACTCCATGTACCTGTGATAAGGGAAGCCTGGCGCCTTTGCCCGCAGCCACACTGGGTGCTGTGACCGTAGCTATAGGCCGGGAGCTAGGCAGCATGGACCTCTTGATAGGATTTG